>NZ_JBFTLU010000427.1:0-3962 GCF_056396605.1 Pseudomonas sp. 05T35 | reverse complement strand
GTTAACGCCCAGGCCGATCAGAGCCTGGTAGTCCCAACGACCGCTGTCCAGCTTGTAGTCGGCTTCAACGCCAGCACGAGCGTACAGGTTGTCGGTCATGTACCACTTGGCGCCAGCACCAGTGGTCAGGTAGGTGGACTTGTCACGACCAGTGTGACCGTCAGCAGCGACGTTGGTCATGCTGCCGTGAGATACACCGCCTTCAACGTAAGGACGGATAGCGTCGCCTACGGTACCGAAGTGGTACTGGGATTTCAGACCGAAGTGATCGCCTTTGATCCGCTGGTTGCCAGTATCGGTGTCCGAACGGGTGTATTCGTCTTTGCGATAGGTCGCGTTCACAGACACGTCATCGGTCAGGAAGTAGCCGATCGAGACGCCAGGAGTGCGGCCGTTCTCGTAGGAATCGACGCTGTGGTTCCAGGTTTTGCCCCAGAATGCTTCCCCTTCGACCGCGCCTTGGCCTTGTGCCAGAGCGCCGAACGAAGTAGCGGCAATAAGAGAACCAATGGCCAAGCCCAAGGTGTTTTTCAGTTTCATCCGTTAAATCCCCATCTGGTGATTGTAAAGCAGTCCCGCAAACCGGGGGACAACTCGGCGGCAAGTCTATCAGAACTTGCCTACACGTAAGAAGTATTTGCGCTGAACTAAGCCTCAGCGATGCCTGCAAATTTCTCACGCAATTTGTCAAGAGCGCGTTTGTACCGCATTTTCGTTGCACTCAAACCCATGTGCATGATGTCCGCGATCTCCTGAAACTCCAACTCTGCGACAAATCGTAGCACTAGAATTTCTCGGTCAATCGGGTTCACATACACTAACCAGCGATCAAGTCCACCCTTTTCCTCAGGTTTCGGCGCCTTCTCTTCAGACGCTTCCTCAAGGGGGTCCAGACTCAAAGCGTCCATCAAGCGACGCTTACGCCGTTCCTTCCGATACTGTGTGATGCATTCGTTGTATGTGATGCTGTAGAGCCACGTTTTGAACTTCGATTTACCCTCGAAGTTCTTCAGACCGTACAACACCTTCAACATCACTTCCTGACAGACATCATCTGCGTCACGATCGTTCCCAAGATACCGTGCACAAACGTTAAATAATGTTCTCTGATAACGCCGCATCAGCTCTTCGTAGGCGCGCGTCACGTGAAACAGCTCCGTGTGCGAGCGCGCGACCAACTCCTCATCAGAGAGCTCGCGGGGGTCGTAGCGCATGGATAGCGATTGGGCTTTATTCAAAACAAGTCGGGCCGACAGTCAGGTCAATGTCCGCCGCAGCCCATCGTATCGGGCATTTTGCGGCGGCATACATTAGCAGGGTTTGCCGGGTTAGCGGCTACTAACATGCTGTTCCAGGAGGATCCGATTGGAAAGTGAGACTAGCTCACCCTCATCGGTCAGCAATGTAGTTTTAACCGTGCCGATCTCTTCGATCTGACCTTCGACCTCACCAACACGCACTTGTTGCCCAACCTGATACAACTCACGCACATAGATTCCAGCAAGAATCTGACCGGCGATTTCCCGGCTTCCCAACCCCATGGCCAAGGCAACTGCCAGACCAACGGTAATCAAGACAATCACGATTACATGGTTCAGCAGGTCTGTTTTGACCTCAAGCTGACTGATCGCGACCGAAATACTGATGATGATCACCAGGCCCTGAGCGATACGTCCAAGGCCCGATGCGTAATCCAGCCCTACACCTTCTGCGGCGCCACGCACCAGCCCGTTGGCCAATTGTGCGAGCAATACGCCCACCAGCAACACCAGCGCGGCACCAAATACTTTCGGTAAATACAGTGCCAGCATGTCGAGCGTAGCCGAAACTCGCTCCAAGCCAAGGGATTCTGCAGCAGAAACCAGAAAAATCAGCAAAACGAACCAATAAACGATCTTGCCGATCAATGTAGAAATCGGCACCTGCAGCCCTGCGCGGGACAGCAGCTTGGTCAAGCCGGTACCGCCCATCRAGCGATCCAGACCCAGTTTTGCGAGCAATTTCGAGAGCAGGGTGTCGAGCAGCTTGGCCACGACAAAACCCAGCAGAAGCACTACCAGTGCGCCGAACAGGTTCGGAATGAAGTTCGCTACCTTGGTCCACAACGCAGTCATTGCAGTGACGAGGCTCTGAGTCCAGAGATCAAGTTCCATATTCAATCAGCCTTATCAGCAGTGCGGGCAGCAGGTTTATGACGGGAAACCGGCATGACATGGGCCGATCCGTTATTTAGGGCGATCATCAGCGCGGGCAGCCAGCGGCCCAGCAGACTGAACAGATCACCGGCACCAACCTGGCGGTTGGCGGTTTTCAGCACACGCCCCAGACAGGCATCGTCGTCACGGGTGGACGGTGATGCCTTGAGCATGTCGCGCAAGGACTGTTCAAACGGATCGTGCATACGCACCTCTCGTGATATCTGTGAAAGACGCGATCAAAATTCCTCGGGTCACATGGCTCTCCCTCATACCCAGCGCAAACGCCGGAACAACCACCACTGCCCCACCCCTACCGTCACCATCATCAGGCAGGCAATCACGAAGCCATAAGGGTTCCCGGAAAAAGGAATTCCGCCGACGTTTATTCCGAGCAAACCGGTCAGAAAACTCATCGGCAAAAAGATCCCGGTGATGATCCCGAAGCGGTACATGATGCGATTCATGTGCACGTTCAAACGCCGGTCTTCAGTCTCAAGCACCAGCCCCACGCGCTCCCGGGTCAATTCCAGCTCTTCCAGGTAACGCGTCAGGCTGTTGTTCAATTCGTTCCAGTAGTCGCCGTCATCGTCGACAAACCATGGCAGTTTTATCCTCGTCAGTTGGCCGAAGATATCCCGCTGCGGAGCAAGGAAGCGCTTCAGTCCGGCCGCTCGCCGACGGATCTGCACAATGGCGCCATGCTCCGGAGTATACCGTTCGTCGGCATCCAGCTTTTCTTCTTCGTCATCGACGATTTCGGAGAGATCGCTGACCAGATCCTGCACCTTATGGGTGAGGTACTGAGCCAGATAAAGGACCAGTTCGGAGGTGGTTTTCGGCCCCTTGCCCTCGTTCAGTTGCACCAGCAACTCATCGGTGGCGCGTAACGGGCGTAAACGCAGGGAAATGACCCGCTGAGCAGAGGCGAAGATGCGCACCGACACCATGTCTTCAGGCTCGGCACCCGGGTTGAGGTTGATTCCGCGCAAAAACAGCAACAACTCGGAGTCCGGCAGCGCCAACAGGCGCGGCCGGGTGTTCTCTTCGAGCAGCAGGTCACAGCTGAACTCGCTCAGACCGCTGGATTTACGCAACCAGGTCTGAGTTTGCGGGTGACTACGATCCCAGTGCAGCCAAAGGCTTTCATGAGGTTGCAGTTGCAGGTCATCCAGTTCAGTCCGGGCAAGCCAACGCGCACCACCTTTACCATCCAGCACCAGGGCATGCACCAGCCCCCACTGCGCGTTTTCTTCCTCGAACATCCTCACCCCTGGTTTGAATCAGCTGTTTATTCTGGCATTTTCAACGGACTTGGCGAGACGATCACGCCGTTATTGTCCGCGTAGATGTATTCACCCGGACGGAAAGTCACGCCGGCAAAGGTTACCGCAACGTTGAGGTCGCCGAGGCCACGCCTGTCGGTTTTCATCGGGTGACTGGCCAGCGCCTGCACGCCCAGGTCGGTTTGCGCAATAACGTCGACATCACGGATGCAGCCGTAGATAACCAGCCCTTCCCAACCGTTTTTCGCGGCTTTCTCGGCGATCATGTCGCCCAGCAAGGCGCGACGCAGCGAACCACCGCCATCGACCACCAGCACCTTGCCATTCCCTTTGAGCTCGGCCTGCTCCTTGACCCGTGAGTTGTCTTCGAAGCACTTGATGGTAACGATTTCGCCGCCGAAGGAGTCACGGCCACCAAAATTGCTGAACATCGGCTCCAGCACCTGCACCAGTTCCGGGTAGGCATCACACAGGTCGGGAG
>NZ_JBFTLU010000426.1:0-3963 GCF_056396605.1 Pseudomonas sp. 05T35 | reverse complement strand
CCGCTGCGGTTTGCCTGGGGTATTCAGCAGTTTGATGGTCATGGGTGTAGGAAAATCCTTCGCTACACTGCGAGCATCTTCCCCGGAACAACAAGGCAACTCCCTATGCAAAATCGCATGATGATCACTGGTGCCGGGTCCGGCCTGGGTCGCGAAATCGCTCTGCGCTGGGCTCGAGAAGGTTGGCAGTTGGCCTTGTCCGATGTCAGCGAGCCAGGCTTGCAAGAAACCCTGAAACAGGTCCGCGAGGCGGGGGGGGACGGTTTCATTCAGCGTTGCGATGTGCGCGACTACAGCCAGCTGACCGCTTTCGCCCAAGCCTGTGAAGAGAGGCTGGGTGGCATCGATGTGATCGTCAATAACGCCGGCGTGGCCTCGGGCGGTTTCTTCAGTGAGCTGTCGCTGGAAGACTGGGATTGGCAGATTGCGATCAACCTGATGGGCGTGGTCAAAGGCTGCAAGGCGTTCCTGCCGCTGCTGGAAAAAAGCAAAGGCAAGATCATCAACATCGCTTCGATGGCTGCATTGATGCAAGGTCCGGCCATGAGCAACTACAACGTGGCCAAGGCCGGTGTCGTGGCGCTGTCCGAGAGCCTGCTGATTGAACTGGCACAGCAGGAAATCGCTGTGCATGTGGTCTGCCCGTCGTTCTTCCAGACCAACCTGCTGGACTCCTTCCGTGGCCCGACCCCGGCCATGAAGGCCCAGGTCGGCAAGTTGCTGGAAAGCTCGCCGATTACCGCCAGCGACATCGCTGACTATATCTACCAGCATGTTGCCGCAGGCGAGTTCATGATCCTGCCCCATGAGCAGGGCCGTATGGCCTGGGCACTCAAACAGAAGAATCCGCAGCTGCTCTACAACGAGATGACCGTGATGGCCGACAAGATGCGCGCCAAGGCCAGGCAAAGCGCCAGCTGAGCTTGCGAGTAGCGGGCTGCGTCGTTAGGGTTGCCGCTTCTGGCCGCCCTGACGAGATGTGTGCATGCTTAATTACCTGTGGTTTTTCCTCGCGGCGCTGTTCGAAATCGCCGGTTGTTTCGCTTTCTGGATGTGGTTGCGGCAGGGCAAAAGCGTCTGGTGGGTCGTGCCGGCGCTGCTCAGCCTGACGCTGTTCGCCATTGTGCTGACCAAAGTCGAATCGACCTACGCGGGCCGCGCTTATGCAGCCTACGGCGGCATTTACATCATTGCGTCCATCGGCTGGCTCGGCGTGGTCGAGCGGATTCGTCCGCTGGGTTCGGACTGGCTGGGCGTTGCGTTGTGCGTATTAGGCGCGAGTATCATACTGTTTGGCCCACGCTTCACTACACCTTGAGTCATTGGCGTTGCGGTGAAAGGGACGTCTGTAAGGGGAATCGTTTTACCGCGTAGGAGGGAACTGTTTTGCCGCTGTTGCATTGTAGACCCGGCGTCAGCCGGTCATCTTCAAGGCCCGGTAATCTCAAGGACTAGAGCCATGCTCGTACTCAGCCGCGTCGTGGGCGAATTGATCTCCATTGGCGACAACATCTCTGTGCGTATCCTCGCCGTGAACGGAAGCAACGTCCGGTTCGGTATCGAAGCCCCGCAAAACATCAATGTACATCGCGCCGAAGTCTACGAGCGCATTCAGGCCAAACGGGTACACGGCAAACGCGGCTGAAGGACTCGGTCCAATAGCTGCCCGGCCAAACGGGTGCTCAGTCAAACAGGTGCTTGGGCACGTCGTGCTTGAGCATCAGTTGGCATTGTTGGCTTTCAGGATCGAACACTATCAGCGCCTGACCTTTGCTCAACGCATGGCGCACCCGCAACACACGGGTTTCCAGCGGGGTTTCGTCGCCATTGTCGGTACCGTCACGGGTGACGAAGTCTTCGATCAGGCGGGTCAGGGTGTCGACTTCAAGTTGGTCGTGGGGAATCAGCATAGGCACCTCGGGTCATCAATTCGGCGATCCTACGGCGGATGAACCTTAACGGCCAGCAGGAGCTGCAACCCGCTGTCGATTCAGCTGCCGCGAATCAGCTTGCGCAAGGCAAACCGGTTGGGGTGGCAGGCCTCGGCGACGCTTCGCGGCAGGGGCAACGGTTCGTTGTCCAGCCACGCCGCCAGCAATTCGCCCGACAGCGGCGCGGTGATCAATCCGCGTGAACCGTGCCCGCTGTTGACGTACAACCCGTCGAGCCATGGGCAAACGATGTCTGGCACTTGTCGGGCATCCTTGCTCAGCGCGGCATAGGCTTGGGCGAACGCCTGGCTGTCAGCCAATGGGCCGACGATTGGCAGGTAGTCGGGGCTGGTGCAACGGAACGCGGCGCGACCTTGCAGTTGTTCCGGGTCCAACTGTCTGGCGTGCAGACGAGTGACCAGATCGCTGGAAACCTCCTCGAGCAGTTCCAGGTTGCCGAGGTGTTCGGCGGTAGTCGGGGTCAGGTCGTCGCTCTTGAAATCGAAGCTGGCGCCCAGGGTGTGTTCACCCAAGCGTGCGGGTGCGACGTAACCTTCAGCGCAAACCACCGTCGCCAGACACCGGCTCTCAGCGGTTTGCGCCAAGCGGGTGATTTGCCCGCGAATGCGTTTGAGCGGAAGCTCGGCACTGTGTGCGAAGCGTTTGATTTCCGCCGCGCCGGCCAGTACCACCACCGGCGCGCTGGCGAGCAGGGTCTCGCCGTCCCAGGCTTGCCACTGATCATCGACCTTGCGCAGTTCCAGCACATCGCGGTGCGTCAGCAGTTGGACATTGGGGGGCGATGCTTGCCACTGGCACAGGGCTGGCGGATGAACCCAACCACCTTCTGGATAGAACAGCCCGCCATGGGCCAGTTCGATTCCGGCCTGGGCCTGCGCGTGCGGCTGGTCCAGCAGGTGCAACAGATCGGCGGGGAAGGCCGCCGCCAGTTGCGCCTGACGCTCGGCTTCCTTGGCATTGAATGCCAGTTGCAGCACGCCGCAATCGTCCCAATCGACGCCGCGCTGCAAGTGTTCAAGCAAGCGCCGGGTGTGCCCGAAACCGCTGACGATCAATTGCGAAAGTGCGGTGCCGTGGGCCGAGAGTTTCAGGTACAGCACGCCTTGTGGGTTACCCGAGGCTTCTTGCGCCAGGTCGGCATGCCGTTCCAGCAGGCTGACCTGCCAACCGCGTGCGGCGAGGCTGGCGGCGCTGGCGCAACCGGCCAGTCCGGCGCCGATCACCAGCGCACGACGTTCGCCGCTCAGCTGATTCGGGCGAGCAAACCAGGGTTTGGCGGTTGCCGGGGCCGGAGTTTCCTGTGGCCAGCCGACGAACTCACCCCGCAGGATTTCCCATTTGTGACCGATGCCCGGCGTGCGGCGCATTTTGAAACCCGCCGCATTCAGTAGACGGCGCACCCAGCCGGTGCTGGTGAAGGTGCTGATGGTCGAACCGGGCGCCGACAGACGCGCCAGTTCGGCAAACAGTTCGGCGGTCCACATGTCGGGGTTTTTCGCTGGAGCGAAACCGTCGAGAAACCACGCGTCGATCTGCGCGTCCAGTTGTGGCAGTTGGTCTAGCACATCACCGATCAACAGCGTCAGGGTTACGCGGCCATTGTCCAGAACCAGCCGCTGAAAGCCCTGGTGGATGGCGACGTACTGCGCCAACAACTGATCGGCAAACGGTTTGAGGTCGGGCCAGAGTGTCAGGGCCCGTTGCATATCCGCCGGGCTCAGCGGGTACTTCTCGACGCTGATGAAATGCAGCCGTGCACCAGCCACAGCCTGTTGCTCGAACAACTGCCAGGCGCAGAGAAAATTCAGCCCGGTGCCGAAACCGGTCTCGCCAATCACCAACCGTTCGCCGGCTGGCAGTTCGGCAAAACGTTCGCTCAGGCGGTTTTGCTCGATGAACACATAACGGGTTTCATCAAGGCCCGACTGGTCGGAGAAATACACGTCGTCAAACACCCGCGAGCGCGGGCGACCTTGGTCGTCCCAGTCGAGCTGGGCATGCGGTACGGGGT
>NZ_JBFTLU010000425.1:0-6154 GCF_056396605.1 Pseudomonas sp. 05T35 | reverse complement strand
GGTCAAGGTATCGCCTTGGGCTGGGCTGGGCTGATCGAAGAGCAGATCAAGGCGGGCAAATTGATCGCTCTCGGGCCTTCAGTAGACCGGCCTCACCGGGGTTACATTGTGAGATCGAACTATCACGAGACACTTCTGGTGAGGGATGTCCTTCAGTGGCTGATTGCGGCAAGCTGACCTTGAAGCCTGCGCCGTTGAATGTCCGCCAAATCCGTTTCCGCTGCTGAAAATCGTGCTGGCGAGGTATTAGATTAACTCGATGCCGATCCCGCCAGGGACCAGACTCGTCTATCTGGCGAGCATTTTCGCCTAAATGGGTGTCCGGTTTCATTAGACCACTACATGATGGTGACGCCCTACAGATCGAACTGATTCCCCACGCCACCCGATTCCCTTCCTGTGGCGGCTGCCAAAAGCCTTGTTCAACCACTCATGAGTATTGCGAGCGAAGTGTTCGCGATCTTCCCATTCTAGGTCGTGCGGTACGCCTTAGCGTTTTGCTCAGGCGGGTTGGCTGTCGTGACTGTGGCAAACGCATGGAGGCCGTCAGTTGGCTGGATCGCTATGCGCGCATGACGCGCCGCTTGGCCGATACGGTCATTCAGGCCTGCGAGCGCCTTCCCACTCTGCACGTGGCCCAGATGTTTGGGTTGCATTGGGACACCGTTCGGTTGCTGGAGCGTCGTGCCTTGCAGGCGGTGTTGAGCGAGCTGCCGAAGGCGCAACCGCGACGCCTGGTGATGGACGAGTTCGCTCTGTTCAAAGGGCATCGCTATGCCAGTGTTGTCTTGGATGCCGATACGCGACGAGTGCTGTGGATCGGTGAAGGCCGTAGCCGGGCTGCGGTTCGGCCCTTTTTCGAAGAACTGGGGCCAGAGGGCTGTACTCGAATCGAAGCGGTGGCGATGGACATGAATACTGCTTTTGATCTGGAGGTTCGCCAGCATTGCCCGAAAGCGCGAGTGGTCTACGACCTTTTCCATGTGGTGGCCAAATATGGTCGAGAGGTGATTGATCGGGTCCGCGTCGACGAGGCTAACCGGCTGCGTCATGACAAGCCGGCGCGCAAGGTCATCAAGCAGGCGCGATGGCTGTTGCTGCGTAACCCGCAGAACCTGAAAACGCCGGAACAACAGGTCCATTTGCAGGATTTGCTGGCGGCCAACCAAGCGTTGATGACGGTCTATTTGATGAAGGCTGAACTCAAAACGCTCTGGACGCCGAGTGGCGCCTGGGCTTGGAGATCGGCCTGGAAGCAATGGCTGCGCCATGCACATGAAAGCGAAATACCGGCTCTGATCCAGTTTGCCAAACGGCTAAAGGGGTACTGGCGCGGTATCGTCAGTCGGGTTCGCTGGCCGATGCACACCGGTCAGTTGGAAGGAATAAACAATCGAATAAAGGTCATCAAGCGGATGGCGTACGGCTACCGGGATAGCGAGTTCTTTTTCATGAAGATCAAGAGCGTCTTTCCCGGTAATCCGTGATGAACCAAATTTAAGTGCACACCATGTCTTGGCTTTGCAGGGTTGGGTAGGTGACTTGGCCGGACGGGTACATTCGATCGATACAGATACGCGACACAAAAAGCTGTCTGCTTACCCGTCAACACTCTTGATTTGCGCGTTTAACCACGCGAAGTCGATAGACCAGAATCGATTGGCTAGGGAAGATGCTGCCTAAACCAGCGACTTTTGAATTTGATGATCAAATGTATCCAGAAAATCGCGCATGCCGATGTCTCCGAGATCTACAGCTTTAGCGCCGCCGGCCGCAACAAAGGTGACATCGGTGATACCCAGGACGTTCAGGATCAGTTTCAAATACTGGGTCGCAATGTCACGGTCTCTAATCGGGGAGTCGTTGGTGTATACACCTCCCGAGGCGAGCAGCACCGTTGCCTTTTTACCGGTCACCAGCCCTTTACCATCAAAGCCCAAGGTCAGGCCTTTACGTACCACGTGATCCACCCACGCCTTGAGCGCCGCAGGGACGTTGTAGTTGTAGACCGGCGTAGAAATAACCAGGTGATCGGTTTCCAGCAACTCGGCCGCAAGCTCATCGGATAGCTGCAACACGGCTTTCATTTCAGGCGAATGTTGGGTTTGCGGGGTGAAGTAAGCCTGTAACCAAGGGGCCGTCACGAACGTCAGCGAAGTGTCCGTTAGATCCCGTATTTTGATGGCGGTTTCAATGGTGAGAAGCCTGGACATGTAAGTAACTCCTGCGCAGTGACGCGGCGGTATGTTTTGCGTTGTCGCTCTAGGCGATGTGCGACACACTCTACCCAATACGATCTATACGCAGGAGTGATGTAAATATGATTAAATCCATCTGTTTAAGTGATGGGTCATGATCGGAAGTCTCAGCCTGGATCAGTTGCGAATCCTTGTAACCATTGCTGATACAGGCAGTTTCTCGGCAACGGGACGTCATCTGCGGCGTGCTCAATCTGCCATTAGCCAGTCGATTGCCACACTTGAGTCAGTTCAAGGTGTGAGGCTGTTTGATCGGAGCGGCCATCGTCCAACGCTCACTGAGGTCGGTAGAGTGCTGGTGGTTCAAGCGCGCGCCGTGCTGGCAAGCGCTGCCCAGTTTGAAGCAATGGCCTCAAGTACGGCAGCCGGGGTTGAGCCGGAGTTGGCGCTCGCCATAGACCCTTTAGTCCCTAGCGCACCGCTCATCGAAAGCCTGCGCGCTATCCGTGAGGCTTTTCCGCATCTGGCAGTGAGTTTTTCTACGGAAGGCTTAGGCGGCGCAGAGCGCCGATTGCGCAACGGCGATGCGGCACTGGCGCTTTGCACATTGATTCCGACAGTGCCCGACGATGTCACCGCACTGCCGCTGCTCAGCGTCGACTTGAGGCCAGTAGTAGCCAGCGGGCATCCCCTGGCCATGTTAGGCCGCCGGGTAACAAGTGCAGACCTCAAGCCTTACGTGCAACTGGTACTTTCCGATCCGGTTTCACCCGACGGTCCTAGCTATGGGGTGACGGGCAGTCACCAGTGGCGGTTTGTAGATTTGGCACGGCGGATGGATTTTTTACTCGCCGGGTTCGGTTGGTGCCGAATGCCAGAGCATCTGATTGCCGATCACCTGGCTTCAGGACGCCTCCTGCCGCTTGAGTTAACCGCCGAACTTCAGCGCACACCAGACACACTGACGATCTACGCAGCGCACATGCAAAATCGCTCTTTAGGGAAAGCAGGCCGATGGCTTCTGAATGATCTGACCCATCGTCTGTGCAGGTGATGATACGAAGACAACTAACGTCAGCGGTTTGGTTATCCCGTTGGCCAAAGGGCCGATGCGGTTAATCGTTATGACTCCTCGGCTTTATTCACGATATTTCTATCTTCATCTACTTGATACGGTGTATCAGCCTCTACTCCGTCTTTGCCAGTCTTGGCGACCACGTTGGTGTAACGCTTTCCGTCCCAGCATCTGAAAATCAGCGTCGAGTTCTCCCCGCCCGTCAGCGTTGAGCCAAGGCTGCCGATGAGCCTGCTGCGAGCACCCGCTGTCAGAACGCTGTTCTTGCCGGCAGTGAGTGTGCTTCGGTCTCCGGCCATGAGCACACAATCGTTGCCAGCGGTCAGTTTGCTTCGATCGCCAGCAGTGAGATAGCTGTTGCTGCCAGCCAGTAGTTTGCTTCGGTCGCCCGCTGTCTGGGTGCTGTCTTTACCGGCAATCAGCTTGCTGCGCTCACCTGCCATCTGGATGCTGTCGGCACCGGATATCAGCGTGCTGCGATAACCGGCTGTTTGCGAACTGCCCTTGCCGGCGATCAACATGCTTTTATGCCCGGCAATTTGAGTGCTGTCATAGCCCGCAATCAGTGAGCTTCGATGACTCGCAATCTGGTTGCTGCCGTATCCGGCGGTCAGGCTGCTGTGCATACCAGATGTCAGGCTGCTGCCATATCCCGCCGTCAGCACGCTGCGAAGTCCGCTGATCAAGGTACTGCCGTAACCCGCTGTCAAGAAGCTGCGAATGCCGCTGGTCAAGGTGCTGCCATAACCCGCAATGAGCGAACTGTCCTGCCCCGCCGTTCCGGTGCTGCCGTAACCGGCGGTGAGCGTGCTGTCACGCTCTGCCGTCTGCGTACTGCCATACCCGGCAGTCAACGTACTCTCGTAACCGGCGGTCTGCGTGCTGCCGTAACCTGCGATCAAGGAGCTGGAAAATCCAGCCGTTTCGGTACTGCCATAACCAGCGGTGAGCGTGCTGCTGTCTTGAGCGGTCAGCGTGCTGCCATAACCCGCCGTGAGCGTGCTCTCGTAGCCCGCGGTCTGGGTGCTGCCATAACCTGCGATCAGTGAGCTCTCATAGCCTGCGGTCGACGTACCGCCATAACCGTTCGTCAAACTGCTTTTGTAGCCGGCGGTTTGAGTACTTCCGTACCCGGCGATCAACGTACTGCTATAGCCCGCCGTTGAAGTACTCCCGTAGCCAGTGGTCAGTGAGCTTTCCTCCTGCGCCGTTTGGGTACTGCCATAGCCTGCTGTCAGCGTGCTTTTGTAACCGGCAGTTTGGGTACTGCCATATCCGGCAATCAGTGAACTTTCATAGCCGGCGGTGGAAGTGCTGCCATAGCCAGTGGTCAGGGAGCTGTTGTCCTGAGCGGTTTGTGTACTGCCATAACCTGCTGTCAGTGTGCTTTCGTGACCTGCGGTCTGAGTGCTGCCGTAACCTGCGATCAGCGAACTGTCCGCGCCGGCGGTTCCGGTACTGCCATAACCGGCGGTGAGTGAACTCCCTTCCTGGGCCGTTTGCGTACTGCCGTACCCCGCGGTAAGGATGCTGCCATGGCCGGCAGTCTGAGTGCTGCCGTAGCCGGCGATCAGCGAACTATCGTATCCAACGGTTCCGGTGCTGCCGTAGCCAGCGGTCAGAGAGCTGCTTTCCTGAGCGGTTTGTGTGCTGCCATAACCCGAGGTCAGAATACTTTTGTACCCTGCAGTTTGGGTACTGCCGTAACCCGAAATCAATGCGCTTTCGTGTCCGGCAGTTTGCGTACTGCCGTAGCCGGCRATCAGCGARCTGTCGGATCCCGCGGTGCCCGTGCTGCCGTAGCCAGCAGTGAGATCGCTGCCCTCCTGAGCCGTTTGCGTGCTGCCATAACCCGCTGTCAGCGTGCTTTCTTCCCCGGCGGTTTGTGTGCTGCCGTAGCCGGCGATCAGCGAACTGTCGGATCCCGCGGTGCCCGTGCTGCCGTAGCCAGCAGTGAGATCGCTGCCCTCCTGGGCCGTTTGCGTGCTGCCRTAACCCGCTGTCAGCGAGCTTTCTTCCCCGGCGGTTTGTGTGCTGCCGTAGCCGGCAATCAGCGAGCTGTCGGATCCCGCGGTGCCCGTGCTGCCGTAGCCAGCAGTGAGATCGCTGCCCTCCTGRGCCGTTTGCGTGCTGCCGTAACCCGCCGTCAGCGAGCTTTCTTCCCCGGCGGTTTGTGTGCTGCCGTAGCCGGCGATGATTGAACTATCAGCTCCTGAAGTTCCGGTACTGCCATACCCGGCAATCAGCGTGCTGCGATCTCCAGCGGTTTCAGTACTGCCATAGCCTGCGATGAGCTGACTCTGATTTGCGCCCGTGAGCGTACTGCCATAAACAGCCGTCTCTAGCGTTGGTGGAGCTTGAGCCGTTGCTGCGGGCGACCTGGAAGAGTCCTTGTTCATTTCCGAGCGCACTTCAGGAAAAACAAATGTCTCAATCAAATCCGTTGAAGATGATTCATAGTTCGAAATATTGTTTGAAATATACCCCAATGCGCTATTTCGCGTCCCGACATGAACCACTTCAGCACGAGGAAACTTAACGCCTCCCTCCGCATCCAGACGGATAATATCGTCAACCTCGACTTCACAAACAACCCACCTGGCATCTGCCTGCATATTTAAATGAGCGCTCGCCCCCTTCCCCCACAGCAAGCCGGAAAGCCCGTTCTCGAGCTTTCTCGTAGGTTCCCAAAATTTACATTCGATAATCCCGGAAACAGGCCAGATCAATCCACAGTGGTCGAACATATTATTGGCACATGTTCGCAAAACCAAAACTTTTGCATCACTCATCTCAACACCCTTATGATAATTTTACTAAGAACGCCATCGCGCTTGTAAAAAATAACACTTAATGAGTGCAAAATGACTATTTATAATGC
>NZ_JBFTLU010000424.1:0-3971 GCF_056396605.1 Pseudomonas sp. 05T35 | reverse complement strand
CTTTCATGCCGGCCGTGGTGCTGGGTGTGATCTTCGCCAATATGATCCACAAATACCTGTTCAACCCGATCACCGTGGCGACGGCGCTGGTGGTGGGCGGGGTCATCATGTTGTGGGCTGAGCGTCGCGAGCACACCGTGCACGCCGAAACTGTCGACGAGATCACCTGGAAAGATGCCCTGAAGGTCGGTTTTGCCCAGTGCCTGGCAATGATTCCCGGCACTTCGCGCTCCGGTTCGACGATCATCGGCGGCTTGTTGTTTGGCCTGTCGCGTAAGACCGCCACCGAGTTTTCGTTCTTCCTGGCCATGCCGACCATGGTCGGCGCCGCGGTGTACTCCGGCTACAAGTATCGCGACCTGTTTCAGGCCGCTGACCTCCCGGTGTTCGCCATCGGCTTCGTCACTGCGTTTATTTTCGCGATGATTGCGGTCAAGGGCTTGCTCAGGTTCATCGCCAGCCACAGCTATGCTGCGTTTGCCTGGTACCGGATCGTGTTCGGCTTGTTGATCCTGGCGACCTGGCAGTTCGGTTGGGTCGACTGGGCGGCGGCTACATCATGATTGAGCCACGCAATGGGCGCGGGATTCAAAACCCGCGTCTCAAAGGCCTGGTGTTCCTGGTGCTGTGCGCCTTGCCGGCAATTGGCTCGATGCTTATGTGGTGGCGCGGGATTTCGCTGATTCCGCTCGCGGCCTATGGGATTGTCAGCCTGCTGGCGTTCCTCCTGTACTGGCACGACAAGCGCAAGGCCCGGGCAGACAGCTGGCGTACACCGGAAAACGTGTTGCACGCAATCGAACTGGCCGGTGGCTGGCCGGGCGCCTTGCTTGCCCAGCAAGTGTTTCGGCACAAGACCCGCAAAGTGTCCTATCAACTGGTGTTCTGGATCATCGTGCTGCTGCATGAGGTGTTCTGGATCGATCAGTTGTTTCTCGACGCCGGCCTCTTCAGGCTGTTTTAAAGCAGCAACCCGACCTGCACGCGCTTGGGCAACTTGCTCACCACCAGTTGGTGAGAACGTTGCAGCAAGCCTTGCAGCTCCTCGGCGCCAAGTGGGTAGGGCGTTTGCATGATGATCCACTGCGCCCTTGCCAGATAGGGCGCAGGCCCGATGCCCGGGCGATCGACGTGCCCCAGAAACAGCTCTTTATCGACCTTGAACGCCAATGATTCACCCCGCAGGTTTTGCAGGGCAAACATCTTGTTTCCAGCCACTGAAAACACCCGCACGCCACCCCATTTGTAATCCTCTTGCGCGCCGGGCAGTGCCAGGCAGAAACGCGCCACGTCTTCTTCAGTCATTGGCTTAACCTTCATAACAATCGATCCCCGCAGGCTTTGAATGATTCGGTCAAATGGTCGATCCAGGCGCGCACCGCCGGCAGCAAACCGCGCCGATGAGGGTAAACCGCCAGCAGCCAACCGCCAGGCAGCGACCACTCGGGTAGGAGTTGCACCAGCGAGCCGTTTTCCAGTTCTTCTTCGCAGTACATCATTGGCAGCAGGGTGAAACCAAGACCTGCAAGCACGCAGGCCTTGCGTACGATAAAATCATCGATCCCCAGTCGCGCTTCCAGCGACAGGTCATAGCTCTTGCCGTGAGCGTCGAGCATGCGTACGTGCACCATGCGATCAGCTTCCAGAGCACCGAGTACTGGAACCTGCTTCAGGTCTTCCGGGCTGTTGATGGGATGCTCGCGTATAAAGGCCGGGCTGGCGATCATCACCATTTGCGCCTGGCGCAAACGTCGGGTGACCAGCAGCGGGTCTTCATCACCCAGTTCTCGCACTCTCAAGGCGACATCGAYGCCTTCGGTCACCAGGTCRACCCGGCGGTTGAGCAATTGCATCTCCAATTGCACTTGAGGGAAACGTTCCAGAAACGAGCTGATGACCGATGGCAAAAATTCATGAGCCAGCCCAACGGGGCAGGAGACCCGCAACCGCCCTCGGGGTTCGCTGGACATGCTGGCGACGGCCTCGTCGGCCATTTCGGCCTCCAGCAGCATTGCCTGACAATGGCGCAAATAGCGCTCGCCGACAGCGGTCAGCTTGAGCTGGCGGGTGGTGCGCTGGAGAAGGCGGGCACCCAGACGCTCTTCAAGTTCGGCGATACGCCGCGACAACCGCGACTTGGGGATGCCCAACACGCGCCCGGCAGCGGCGAAACCGCCGGCTTCGACCACTTTGGCGAAATAGTAAAGATCATTGAGGTCTTGCATGGTGCTACTCGATTGTCCTATCAGTGGGACGAACTATCGCATTGTTGCTGGCTAATCAGCTATTGGTTTCGTCTGTAGGATTGTCTCCATCAGATCGCCCGGTGGCGATCCTCACTTGGAGATCCCACATGAAACTCTTGCACATTGATTCGAGCATCCTTGGCGACAACTCTGCTTCCCGTCAGCTGAGCCACAGTGTCGTCCAGGCCTGGAAAACCGCCGAGCCTGCTGCCGTGGTGACCTACCGCGACCTGGCCAGCGATGCCATCAGCCATTTCTCTGCCGCGACGCTGGTCGCTGCCGGGACCACCGCCGAGTTGCGTAACGCCGCACAACAGCACGAAGCCGACCTGAGCGCTTCGACCCTGGCCGAATTCCTCGCTGCCGATGCCGTCGTGATCGCCGCACCGATGTACAACTTCACCATTCCGACCCAACTCAAGGCCTGGATCGACCGCATTGCCGTTGCCGGCCAGACTTTCCGCTACACCGAAGCCGGCCCTGAAGGCCTGTGCGGCAACAAGAAAGTCGTCGTGGTGTCGACTTCTGGCGGTATGCACCTGGGTCAGGCGACTGGCGTAGGTCATGAAGAGTACTTGAAAGTCATGCTGGGCTTCATGGGCATCACCGATATCGAGTTCGTCCGCGCCCATGGCCTGGCTTACGGTGACGACGTTCGCAACAAAGCCATGAGCGACGCTCAGGCGCACATCAGCGAGCAATTGTTCGCAGCCGCGTAAGGCTTGCGTAAAGAGTTAAAAAGCTCAGGCAATACCCACTAGACTCTGTATCCTGATCGTCGTAAAACGATCAGGTACGGAGTCTTTTTGTCTCTGTTTCAAAAGCGCTGTCGTTTCAGGTGTTGGCCCAGGTTATGCAGTCTCGGGTTATCGGCCCCGTTCTGCGTAGACCTTGAAAAAAGTGGCAAACACCGACACAAGGCTCTAAGTCCAAGGGATTGGCGGAAAACGGGTATTCCAATCAGGTAACAAGGTGGAGCATCCCATGATGCGTCTTTGTGCAATGTTACTGATTTGCCTGCTCAGCAGCCTGAATTCAGTGCAAGCCGCGCCTGCGCCGCACCTGCATTGGAGCGTTGGCTACCATGAGCTGACGTTTCTCGATCCGCTGGATTTACAGCCCATGCGGGCCATCGCCTTTTACCCGTCGACCGGCATCGAGCATTCAAGCAAGCTCGAGGGTTATCAAATCCAGGCGACCGAAGACGCAAGGGTCGCGATTGGGCGCTTTCCGATGTTGATGCTCTCCCACGGCAACATCGGCACCCCACTGGCGTTGCATGACCTTGCCACATCGCTGGCACGCAAAGGCTTTGTGGTGGTGGCGGTGATTCATCCCGGCGACAACTCCAAGGACCACAGCCGACTCGGTACGCTTAGCAACCTTTATGGCCGGCCGATCCAGATTTCCGAAGCCATCACCGCCACCCTGGCCGACCCCATGCTGTCGCCGTTCGTCAATCCTGACGAGGTCGGGGTGATCGGTTATTCGGCCGGTGGCGAAACGGCGTTGATTCTTTCGGGCGCCACGCCGGACCTGAATCGTTTACGCCTTTACTGTAAAGAACGCCCTGACGACGGAGACGCCTGTAGCACCAACGGTGAACTGATTGTCGACCGCGATGACTTGCAACCCGTCGCTGACCCACGGGTTCACGCGCTGTTACTCATGGCGCCATTGAGCCTGAAGTTCGGCCGTCATACCTTGGCCGGTGTGCATGTGCCG
>NZ_JBFTLU010000423.1:0-4002 GCF_056396605.1 Pseudomonas sp. 05T35 | reverse complement strand
GCCCAGACCACCGGAATTTCCCGCTCGGCGCGGACACCGGATACCTGCTGGGCGTTGAGCGCCAAGTCGTCGCCGAGCACGCCGGCGGTTTTCTTCGCGGCCATCTTGGTCATCAGCGCGACGTCGTCGAGTACGGCGGCGATATCGTCGATCAACACCAGCAAACTGCTTCCAGCCATGGGTCAGGCTTCCCTACACAAAAAAAGTGCGCGGAGCATAACGCGCTCGGTGCGTGAGAAGCGAGACGCCTCAAGTTACCGCATGCGCAGCACCGCCCCCATCACCAAAGCACATTTGTCTCGCCTGCCCCTTCCCACAACCTCCCACTCAAACGAGCTAAACACCAAACGCAACGATGCGAAGTGAATGCCGGGCCGTTTACACAAGAAATGGCCAAAAGGCCTGATCGCTCCTTTGAACTCTAGCGGGGTGCGCCTGCCATTCACTCGCCCATCCAGCCGTTTGTTCAGCCCTGAGACAGGCGCAAACGATGAGGCGCAGCAGGCGGCATTCTTGAGCGCTGCGCGAGGCCGGTGCTACCATGCGCAACCGCCAGTATCGGCAAGGAATCACCTGGTTTATGAGCACTATCCGCGAGCGCAACAAAGAACTGATCCTGCGTGCCGCCAGTGAAGAGTTTGCCGACAAAGGCTTCGCTGCGACCAAAACCAGTGACATCGCGGCCAAGGCGGGGTTGCCCAAGCCCAACGTCTATTACTACTTCAAATCCAAGGAAAACCTCTACCGTGAGGTCCTGGAAAGCATCATCGAGCCGATTCTCCAGGCCTCGACGCCGTTCAACGCCGACGGCGTGCCGAGCGAAGTACTCAGCGGCTACATTCGTTCGAAGATTCGCATCTCCCGCGACCTGCCGTTCGCGTCCAAGGTGTTTGCCAGCGAGATCATGCACGGTGCGCCGCACCTGAGCGCCGACCTGGTCGAACAGCTCAACGCCCAAGCCAAGCACAACATCGACTGCATCCAGACCTGGATCGATCGCGGCCAGATCGCCCCGATCGAGCCCAACCACCTGATGTTCAGCATCTGGGCCGCGACCCAGACCTACGCCGACTTCGACTGGCAGATCTCCGCCGTCACCGGCAAGGCCAAGCTGGATGAAAGCGACTACGAAGCCGCGGCGCAGACCATTATTCGGTTGGTGCTCAAGGGCTGCGAGCCGGACAGGTAGACCGCAGCGCGCCCATCGCGAGCAGGCTCGCTCCCACATTGGATCTGTAGTGTTCACAAGCCCCCTGTGGGAGCGAGCCTGCTCGCGATGGGGGCAACTCGATATTCGGTCAACCCCAGATAGCATCCCACAGCGGATAATCGCCCAGTCGCTCGACCAACCCTGCCCGCAGTGGGTTTGCCACAATGTACCGAGCCAGCTTTACGAGATCGTCCTCGCGGCGCAGCGCACGATCATGAAAGCCTTTCTGCCAAAGGCTGACCTTACGACCGGTGGACAGGTTCACCGCTTTAGTACTCAATGATTTGGTCCTTTGCATCAGTCCACTCAGCGACCCCTGCTGCAACTCGATCAACCAATGAAAGTGATCCGGCATGACAACCCAGGCCAATGAGTTAGCACAGCTTTGGTCTTGCGCGGCGCGAAACTGTGCGACAACTAATCTACCCAAGACAAAGTCGTTGAAAACAGGCTCTCTACCAAGCGTGTTGGCAGTCAGAAGGTAAATTCGGTTGGGCTCGGCATACCGGCCAATGCGCAAGCGATGTGAAGCGGGTAAATCAGGCATTTCCTTGCCCCTTTCATGATCAAGTCATGAAGAAGGCTAGACCTGTGAATGCCGGATGGTAGGGTAGACCTTTAGCTGGATGTGTCTGGTAGATAGTCATCGCGAGCAGGCTCGCTCCCACAGGGGATTTGTCAACACAGGAGATCCAATGTGAGAGCGGGCTTGCTCGCGAAGGCGATGGTTCAGGCGCTGAAGATCAAGCCGTCACCCCCGCATCCGCCCGCAACCCCTGGTCTTCGATGGCGCTGATCGCACATTGCTCGTCGATGTCCGAGGTGTCGCCACTGATGCCGATGGCCCCCAGCACAGCCCCGTCCTGATCACGAATCAGCACCCCACCCGGTGCGGGTACCACGCTGCCCTGCCCCAGGCTGTTCAATGCCGCGATAAACGCCGGGCGCTGTTGCGCGTCCAGTGCCAATAGCCGCGAGCCCTTGCCCAGCGCGATCGCGCCCCAGGCTTTACCGATAGCGATTTGCGGACGAAGCAGGCTGGCGCCGTCTTCGCGTTGCAAGCTCAACAAATGCCCACCCGCATCGAGTACTGCAATGGTCAGCGGTGCCGCGGCGATCTTGCGCCCCGCAACGATGGCCCGATTGGTCAGGCTGACTGCGACTTTCAAGGTTAAAGCGCTCATGGTGCCGTCCTTATCTTGTTATGGGAAAGCCTTTGGGGTTCTGTTTGTTGAGAAGCCCGATGCAACAAATAGAACACAATGAATTATTTTTTTGTATACAATAATTCTCATAATTCGGCTCATGCGACGAAACGCCACAGTGTTTATGGCCCTCCGACGAATGAAACAGCCGCTTGAGAAAATGGATTGACCTGCGCCGTCCGCCGTGAATACACTCTGCGCAAAGCCACTTGTATACAATTACAAAACGTAAAGAGGCACAAAACCATGAGCAAAATGAGAGCAATCGAAGCCGCCGTTCTGGTGATGCGCCGTGAAGGGGTTGATACCGCTTTTGGCATTCCGGGCGCTGCAATCAACCCGCTGTACTCCGCTCTGCAAAAGGTCGGCGGCATTGATCACGTCCTCGCTCGCCACGTTGAAGGCGCCTCGCACATGGCTGAGGGTTACACCCGCACCAAGGCCGGCAACATCGGCGTGTGCATCGGCACCTCCGGCCCGGCCGGTACCGACATGGTCACAGGGCTCTACAGCGCCTCGGCCGACTCGATCCCGATTCTTTGCATCACCGGCCAGGCACCCCGCGCCCGTATGCACAAGGAAGACTTCCAGGCCGTCGACATCACCAGCATCGTCAAGCCGGTGACCAAGTGGGCGACCACGGTTCTGGAGCCGGGCCAGGTGCCTTACGCGTTCCAGAAAGCCTTCTATGAAATGCGCTCCGGCCGTCCAGGCCCGGTACTGATCGACCTGCCGTTCGACGTGCAGATGGCCGAAATCGAATTCGACATCGACGCCTACGAACCACTGCCACTGGCCAAGCCAGCGGCAACCCGCAGGCAAGTCGAGAAAGCCCTGGCCATGCTCGATCAGGCTGAACGTCCATTGCTGGTAGCCGGCGGCGGCATCATCAACGCCGATGCCAGCGACCTGCTGGTGGAATTCGCCGAGCTGACCGGTATTCCGGTTATCCCGACCCTGATGGGCTGGGGCACGATCCCGGACGATCACCCGCTGATGGTCGGTATGGTTGGCCTGCAGACTTCGCACCGTTACGGCAACGCGACGATGCTCAAGTCCGACGTGGTGCTGGGTGTGGGTAACCGTTGGGCCAACCGTCACACCGGTTCGGTCGACGTCTACACCGAAGGCCGCAAATTCATCCACGTCGACATCGAGCCGACCCAGATCGGCCGCGTGTTCACCCCGGACCAGGGCATCGTTTCCGACGCCGGCCTGGCACTGAAAATGTTCATCGAAGTGGCCCGCGAGTGGAAAGCCGCCGGCAAACTGAAGGACCGCAGCGCCTGGCTGCAAGACTGCCAGCAGCGCAAGGCCAGCCTGCACCGCAAGACTCACTTCGACAACGTGCCGGTCAAACCGCAGCGCGTGTACGAAGAGATGAACCAGGTGTTCGGCAAAGACACCTGCTACGTCAGCACCATCGGTCTGTCGCAGATTGCCGGCGCGCAGTTCCTGCACGTCTACAAACCGCGTCACTGGATCAACTGCGGTCAGGCCGGCCCTCTGGGCTGGACCATTCCGGCAGCGCTGGGCGTGGTCAAGGCCGATCCGAGCCGCAAGGTCGTGGCACTCTCGGGCGACTAT
>NZ_JBFTLU010000422.1:0-7268 GCF_056396605.1 Pseudomonas sp. 05T35 | reverse complement strand
GGCCATGACAAGTACCTTGAATTATTGATTCAGCGTGGCAGGCGCTGGGGATGGGCTGGCCGCGGCCAGGGTGTCGGCTTGAAACCCGCCGCCCAGTGCCTGCATCAGTTGAATCGACAGATCGATCTGCTCGGCATTCAGGTTCGCCAACTGACGTTGGGCCTGGAGCAATTGCTGCTCGATGCTGAGCACGTCCAGGTAGTTACCGATGCCGGAACCGTAACGCTGGACCACCGTGTTGTATGAATCCTGGGCAATGTCGGTGGCGTGTTGCTGTGCACCGATCTGCCGACCGATGTCACGCAACTGGGAAATCGCGTCGCTGACATCCCCCAAGGCCTTCACCAGCGTCTTGTTGTACTGCGCGACAGCGAGGTCGTAGTCGGCGTCGCGGGCATCGAGGTTGGCGCGCAAGCGGCCGCCATCGAAGATCGGCAACGACACGGTGGGCATAATGTTGAAGAAGCGACTCGCCGAGCCGAACAGGGCGTCACCCAACAACGATTCGGTGCCGGCGGCTGCGCTCAGGTTGAGGTTCGGGTAGAACTTTGTCTTGCCGGCGTCGATGCTTTTGCTCGCCGCCTCGACCCGCCAGCGTGCGGCGATCAGGTCCGGGYGACGACCGAGCAATTCAGCCGGCAACGTCGACGGCAGCGCCACGGCGCTGGCCTGAAGGATTTTCGGCCGGGCAATCTCATTACCGCGATCCGGGCCTTTGCCGAGCAGCACGGCCAGGGCGATTTTCGCGCTCTGCAGGGTCTTTTCAGCGTCGATCAACGTCGCTTCGGAACTGGCTTCCAGGCTTTCGGTTTGCTGGTACTGGTATTGACTGTCGATACCGGAGCTCAGCCGGCGCTTGCTCAGATCGAGCATTTGCCGGGTGCGCTTGAGGTCGTCTTTAGCCAGGTCATGAACGATATGGGCCTGCCCCAGGTTGCTGTAGGCGCGGGCGACATCGGCCGACAAGGTCAGCTGTGCGGCTTGCTGATCGACTTCAGCCGCGCGGGCCTGGCCCAGCGCCGCTTCCCAGTTGGCACGCTGACCGCCCCAGAGGTCGAAGGTGTAATTGAAGCTGGCGCCGATACTGCGCACCGTGGCGTAGTTACCGCCCGCTCCGGTCGGGTCCTTGTCACGCGCCAGACGCGAGCGGCTGACGCTGGCGCTGGCATCGAGAGTCGGCATCCGTGCGGCATCGGCGGCATAAGCAGCGGCGCTGGCCTGGTGGGCCCGGGCGTCGGCGATCTGCATGTCCGGGCTGTCGTGCAGGGCTTCGCGAATCAGGYCGTCGAGCTGCGGGTCGCCAAGGCTTTTCCACCAGTCGCTTTTTGGCCAGGCCGCGGGCGACAGGGTGACACCGTTGAGCGACTGCCCGGCCTTGAGGTTTTTCGCATCGAGGCTCACGCCTTGGGTGTTCAGGCCGCTGTAGCTGGCACACCCGGCCAGGCTCATGGCCAACAGCACCAGGCTGACGCGAGTGCGCAAGGATTTACTGCTCATTTGTCACCTACCCGCAGCAAGGTGATCGAGTCACCGGCCGCCAGCAAAATTTTCTTCAGTATCTGCTCCAGGGTTTTCAACTCTTCTGGCGTGATGGCGCCTGCCAGTTCGTTCATCGCCTCGGCACCGATGTGCGGCAGGCGGTCGGCCAGTTTCTGGCCTTCTTCGGTCAGCACCAGTTGCACCTGACGGCGGTCGCCTTCGCTGCGTTGGCGGGAAAGAAAACCCTTCTGTTCCAGACGATCGAGCATGCGGGTCATCKAACCGCTGTCCAGTGACAGGTGCCGGCACAGCTCGGCCGGTGTATCGACACCAAACTGGGCCATGATGATCAGCACTTTGAACTGCGCGGCGGTGATGCCATGGGGTTGTGGGAGCGAGCCTGCTCGCGATGAGAGCGACTCGGTGTATTTGGAAGAACGGGGGCTTAGAAATCCCGCTTGTAGAAGATGTCCAGCGAACTGGCGATGCCGCTGGCGGCTTCCAGGTAGACCATTTTGCTCAGCTTGTAGCGCAAGGCGATGGTGTTGGCCGGTTCGAATACGCCGACGCCATAACGCAAACTGAGTTTTTCGGAGAGGTTGCCGCTGGCCACCACGCTGGTGGTGGTGCCGCTGCCCTGGGTGTCGAGCTGGAAGTCCTGGATGCCCAGATCCTTGGCCAGACTGCCGGTCAGATCGGAACTGCCCATCAAGCCCAGTCCCAGTGCGGCTTGAGCGAGCATGTTGTTGTCTTCGCCGTTGCTGCTCAGCGGACGCCCGAGCACCAGATAGGACAACGCCTGTTCCTGGCTCATCGCCGGCTCCGAGAAGATCTGCGTGGTCGGCTGCTCGGCGCTGCCGCTCAGGCGAATACCGGCGATCACGTCGCCTGTCTGGCGCACCGCTTCGATGTCCAGATACGGCTGATCGATGGGCCCGGCGAACAGCAGCCGCGCACGCCGTACCGTCAGGCGCTGGCCGTATGCGCGATAACGGCCATCGTTGAGCCAGAGCTCGCCGCGGGTGTCCATGTTGTCACCGATGTGCACATGACCTTGCAGGTTCGCCGTCAGGCCGAACCCGGTAAAGCTGAGCTTGTCCTCACCGACCGCCACATCGATGTCCATTGCCATGGCCATCGGCGGTTTGCCCGCTTCGGTCTGTTGGCCGACGAGCACCGTGTCATCGGAGACCTTGACCGTCGACGGCGGCAACTCACGCACGGTGATCTCGCCCTTGGGCACCTGCACCTTGCCGACAATCGCCAGTTTGTCGTTGTTGACCGAGATTTTCAGGTCCGGCGCCACTTCCAGCACGGCGTACGGCTCGACCGTGACCGGCAGTTGCGTGCCTTTGAGGCTCAGGTCCACCACCAACGCCTGGCCCCAGGCAATATGCCCGCTCAAGCTGCCCTGCCCGGCCTTGCCGCTTTTCCAGCCGCCGTTGAGCTGCACGCTCTCGCCGGTAATCTGCGCCTGAAGCTGCAACGCCTCGAAACGCGTCGGCAATTGCGGCCCGGAGATTTCACCGTCGCTGAGGGTCAGGTTGCCATTGACCTGCGGCGCCAGCAGCCCGCCCGACAAACTGCCGCTGCCATTCAAGCGCCCGGTGAGTTTCTCGACCATCGGCACAAACGGTCGCGCCACCGACAGGTCCAGACCGCTCAGACGGAACGAACCGCTCAAGGGCTTGTTCTTGGGCAGCGGATTGATCTGCGCCTGCACCATCAGCTCGCCCAACTTGCCACCGGTAAAGTCGAGCTGCGTGTCGATGCGTTTCGGGGTCAGGGTGCTGGTCAGTTTCAGCGTCTGGTAAGGGAAATCCAGCCACTGATCCTTTTCCTTCATGCGCAGCGTACCGCCGCTGGCATCGACCATGATCTGGCCTTTCGGGCCGCTGGCCGGCAGGTCGAGTTGCACGTCGGCATTGAGCTTGCCGTGCCAGGCAAAATCTTTCGGCAGCCATTGCGCGAGGCTGTCGATCGGAAACTGCTTGAGGTGGTAACGCAGTTTCGGCTCGGGCATCAGCCGCTGGTCTTCGCCGCACAGGCTGGCCTGCCCGGACATCCAGCAATGGGCGCCGAAGGTCAGCTTGCCGTCGGCCAGGCGTTCGATTCTTGCCGGATTTTGCAGCTTCCAGTCCTGGCCGCCAGCCTGAATGTCGCCACTGGCCAAACGGCCGCGCCAATTGCCTTTATCCAGATTGCCATCCAGCCCCAGCGCCAGTTTCAGTTGCGGACCTAGCAGGTCCAGTTGCAGCTTCTGGTTTTTGATATCGCCCTGGCCGCTGGCGGTCAGCGTGCCCAGTTGAGTGTCGCCGGCCTGAATGCCGCTGCCCTTGAGGTCGATCTTCGCCCGTTGCGCGCTGTCGAGACTCGCATCAAGGTTCAGGCTTTGCAGGCGATTGTCGTCGAACGCCAACTGCACGCCTTGCAGGCTGAGTTTGCCTTGCGGTGCCTTGAGGTTGCCGGCGACGTCGACCCGACCGTTGAGCTGACCGCGCAACTGCGGCCAGAGCTGGCCGAGACGTGGTGCCTTGATGTCGATCTGGCCGGCGAGTTTCTGTTGCAGACTGCCGCTGCCATCGATGCGGTTATCGCCCAGACGAATGTGCAGCGCGCTGAGGTTCCAGCGCTCACCCGCGCCATCGGCCTTGGCTTGCAAGACGGCCGGCTGACCGCGCAGCTTGCCCTTGAGGTCGAGATCGGCGTTGAGGCTCAGTTGTTCGTTTTTCATTTCACCCTTGCTGCGCAACGGACCGGCGAGGGTCCCCGGCAGCTCCGCCAGCCAGTACGCCGGGTTGATCGCCGACAAATCCAGCGCAGTATCCCAGGCAATGCCATCGGCGAACTGCAGGTTCAAATGCCCTTCGGCCTTGCCCTGCCCGGCCGCCAGTTTGAATTCCGGCAGGAAGATTTTCGTCAGGTCGCCGCTGAACGGACTGCTCAGGCTGAACGCTCCGGCCGGACCATCCAGCGCCGCCTTGAAGTTGCCCAGGTAGTTGCCGTCGCGGTAGGACACTTGACCATTGAAGCTGCGCAGCGCCACCTGGGGTTCGCCGATCAGCGGGTACAACCGATGCCACGGGAAGTCCAGCCAATCGATTTTCGCCTCGGCACTGAGGCCCTCGGACCAATCGAGTTGCCCGCTCAGCTTGAGGTTTTGCGTGTCGCTGGCGCTCAGATCAAGCCCGGCGATCTGCGCCCCTTTGGCGTCGACCTTGCCTTGCAGCAGCAACGCGACCGGGCCCTGCTCCGCTGGCAATGTCGCTTTGCCGAGCAACTGATAACCGCTTTTCAGGTCACCGTTGCCGGTCAGTTCCAGCTGATTGAGCTGCAAGGTGTCCGGCAAATCCGCGCTGGCCTTGAAGCCATCGGCGGTAATCCGCACCTTGGCCGGCAGGTTTTCCACCAGCGGTTGCAACTCACCCGTCAGTTGACCTTGCAGGTAACCGCTGCTGTCGGCGTTGAGGTTCAGGGTTTTCAACAAATCGCCGTCGACTTTCAGCGCCAGCGCCCACGGTGCTTTACCCGGTGCCGGCAAGGTCAGCTTGCCTTCGGCGCTGAGCGGYCAGTTGCCGGTTGGTTGCAGCAGCCCGGACAAATCCAGGCTGAGGTCGTCGCGTTGCAGATGTACGGAGTCGATCTGCAAGCCCTTGGCCGTCCAGTGCGCGGCCAGTTGCAGGTCTTTGAGCTGCTCGCTGCCGTTGAGCAACAGGCTGCCGATCTGCACCTCGCCCAACTGGATCGCCACCGGCAATTTCAACTCGGGCAGGCTGATCGGCCCGCTGCTGGCTTCGCTGCTCGAGGCAAATTGCAGCATGACTTGCTCAGCCTTCAATTGCTCGATGCACAGGGTCATGCGCAGCAGGCACAGTGGCGACCAGGCGAACAATGGCTTGTTCAGCTCGACCCGACTGCCCGTTTGCTGCCAGAGCAAGTGATCGGCACTCCATTGGCCGCCCAGGCGACCCTGGAAATTCTCCACGCTCAAACCCGGCACCTGGCCCAGCGTCCAACGGCTGCCCGCTTGTGTACCGAGCAAGGCGCCGATGCTCAGCAACAGCAACGCCACCAGCGAGAGCATCGCCAGCAGCGCTATTTTCAAACCACGCTTCACAGCTCAGGCCCCATGGAAAAGTGCAAACGAATACCACCGGGATCATCCAGCGCATGGGCCAGGTCGAGGCGGATCGGCCCGACCGGCGAAACCCAGCGCACGGCACGCTCTGATCGCCACCGGCGAAGAAGCGCAATGATGGCGGAATGGTTTGATAACCATTGGTGGCACTGCCACCTAACTGTGCACGAGCGAGGAACCGATGATTGTCCCACACCGTGGTGATGCCTTTGACCAATGCAGTGCCATACACCACGTTATTGTCCGAACCCAACCCTTGCTTGGCCACCTTGCTCTCGAACTGCAAGCGGTAACCGTTGTGCGGGTCGATGCGGTTGTCACTGCGCAGATAGGAATAACTGATGCCGGGCATCAACAAGGTACTCAGGCCCGAATCGTCGCCCAGGCGATACTCCTCGCGCTGCCATTTCAACGAGATCACCCGCTGCCAGCCGCTGGGCAATTTGCTGTGCCATTCAGGGCCTACGGTCAGCAATTTGCTCAGGCTGTCGGTGTTGGCCAGTTCTTCATTTTGATAACCACCGGCAAAGCGCAGTTTGTCGGTGAGTGGCGGGTCCAGTGGCACGTCGTACCAGAGGCCGACGTTCTGCCGTGGCGCCGAGACTTCCGCTTCCCAGCCATAACTGTGGCCTTCAGCGTTGACCCAGTGCCGGGTCCAGTTGGCCTTGGCCCGTGGCCCGACGTCCGTCGAAAAGCCCAGACCCAGGCCCATGGTGCGTGGTTTGCGCGTGTCGAGTTTGACCGCCACCGGAATCACATCGTTGGCCGCCGCGGTCGGCGCGGCATCCACCCGCACCGCGTCGAAGTAGCCGCTCGATTGCAACGCCTGATTGAGTTCAGCGATCAGTTCGGAGTCATACGGCGCCCCGCTCTTGAACGGCACCATACGTTGCAGCAGGTCTTCGTCGAACGGCGTATCGCCGGTAAAATTGACTTTGCCCAAGGCATAACGCGGGCCACTGTCGTAAATCAGTTCGATGTCCGCAACACCGGCCCGAGGGTCGACCAACAGTTTCTGGCTGGTAAAGCGCCCGCTGAAAAAGCCGAAGCGCGAAGCCTGATTCTGGATCAGCCGCTTGGCGTCTTCGTAATGGCCGTGATTAAGCACAGCACCGGATTTGAGCAAGTCRCTCTTGGGTACACGAAAGGATTTGAGGCTGGCGGCCGGGCCGTCGACACGAATGGTCACGTTGCGCAAATGCACCGGTTCGCCGGGGTCGATGTTCAACACCAATGTTGGCGACTTTCCGTTTTTGACTTCGCTTTCTATATGGGGCTGGTAGTAACCCAAGGCCTGGGCGGCCTTGCGGGCCTGCTCTTCGGCGCCACGACGAAAGCGCAACAAGGCATCCTCATCGCGATCGCCKAGGCTGCCGATATAGCCCTCTATATTGGCCTTCAGTTCATCGTTGGACGGTTTGATCCTGACGTCCAATTCACTTTGCGCCAGGGCCGCTACGCTGCTGAACAGCACGAGCAAACCGCTGGTAAATCTTCCTGGAAACTTCATAAGCGGGGATGCTATCACGAGCGTAGGGGCGTGATAGAGCGAACAATCTGAACAATAATTCGATCTCAACCCGTTGCGCTGTGCAGCACCTGCGGATTGGCATGGAAAAACACGTGTTCGAGAACAGGCCCTACAGCGACC
>NZ_JBFTLU010000421.1:0-4037 GCF_056396605.1 Pseudomonas sp. 05T35 | reverse complement strand
CTGATGTCCCTCTCGCCTTGGCGAGAGGGGGCCCGTACCGGGCTCGATGAAACGATTTGTTTTACCGCTTTAATCTAAAAAACCTAAACCATACGACGTAAAAGTCGGGAGGAAAGATGGAAACTGTAGTTGGTCTAACCGCTATCGCTGTTGCACTGTTGATCGGCCTGGGCGCACTGGGTACCGCAATTGGTTTCGGCCTGTTGGGCGGCAAGTTCCTGGAAGGCGCAGCGCGCCAGCCAGAAATGGTTCCAATGCTGCAAGTCAAAATGTTCATCGTTGCCGGTCTGCTCGACGCCGTAACCATGATCGGCGTTGGTATCGCTCTGTTCTTCACCTTCGCGAACCCTTTCGTTGGTCAACTCGCTCACTAATCACTCGGATTTTCGAGTTGAGCAAGTCTGATGGACAACGAACGAGCGAGGTGTTGGCGTGAACATTAATGCAACCCTGATTGGCCAGTCCGTTGCGTTCTTCATTTTTGTACTGTTTTGCATGAAGTTCGTGTGGCCTCCGGTCATCGCGGCTTTGCACGAACGTCAGAAGAAGATCGCGGATGGACTGGACGCTGCCGCCCGAGCAGCTCGCGACCTGGAATTGGCCCAAGATAAAGCGGGTCAACAACTGCGCGAAGCTAAAGCTCAGGCAGCCGAAATCATTGAGCAAGCCAAGAAGCGCGGTAATCAGATCGTCGAAGAGGCTGTTGATAAAGCCCGTGTCGACGCTGAACGTGTGAAATTGCAGGCTCAGGCCGAGATCGAACAGGAACTGAACAGTGTCAAAGACGCGCTGCGTGCCCAACTGGGTGCACTGGCCGTTGGCGGCGCCGAGAAGATCCTGGGTGCCACAATCGATCAAAACGCGCACGCGGAGCTGGTAAACAAACTGGCTGCTGAAATTTAAGCGAGGGCGATCATGGCAGAACTGACCACGTTGGCCCGACCTTACGCTAAGGCAGCCTTCGAGCATGCCCAGGCCCACCAGCAACTGGCCTCTTGGTCAGCCATGCTCGGCCTGGCTGCAGCAGTGTCGCAAGACGACACCATGCAGCGCGTGCTCAAGGCCCCGCGACTGACGAGCGCAGACAAGGCCGCCACGTTTATTGACGTGTGCGGCGACAAGTTTGATGCCAAGGCACAGAACTTCATCAACGTCGTTGCCGAAAACGACCGTCTCCCGCTTTTGCCGGAGATATCCGCTCTGTTCGACCTGTACAAGGCAGAACAAGAGAAGTCGGTAGACGTTGAAGTGACCAGTGCTTTCGCGTTGAACCAAGAACAGCAAGACAAACTCGCCAAGGTTCTCAGTGCACGACTCAACCGGGAAGTGCGCCTGCAAGTCGAGGAAGACAAATCCCTGATAGGGGGCATTGTCATCCGCGCCGGCGACCTGGTTATCGATGGCTCGGTTCGCGGCAAACTCGCGAACCTTGCCGAAGCATTGAAATCTTGAGTTTGAAGGGGCAGCAGAGCAATGCAGCAACTCAATCCTTCCGAAATAAGTGAAATTATCAAGGGCCGCATCGAAAAGCTCGATGTGACCTCCCAAGCCCGTAACGAAGGCACTGTCGTCAGCGTATCTGACGGCATCGTGYGGATTCACGGTCTGGCCGACGTAATGTACGGCGAGATGATCGAGTTTCCGGGCGGCGTCTACGGTATGGCCCTCAACCTGGAGCAAGACTCTGTAGGCGCCGTTGTATTGGGCTCTTACCAGACTCTGGCCGAAGGCATGAGCGCCAAGTGCACTGGCCGCATCCTCGAAGTTCCGGTTGGTAAGGAACTGCTGGGTCGCGTAGTCGATGCACTGGGTAACCCAGTTGACGGCAAAGGTCCGCTGAACAACACCGAGACCGACGCGGTCGAGAAAGTTGCTCCAGGCGTGATCTGGCGTAAGTCGGTAGACCAGCCTGTACAGACTGGCTACAAGGCTGTTGACGCCATGATCCCTGTCGGCCGTGGCCAGCGTGAGCTGATCATCGGTGACCGTCAGATCGGTAAAACCGCTCTGGCGATCGACGCGATCATCAACCAGAAAGACAGCGGCATCTTCTGCGTCTACGTAGCTATCGGTCAGAAACAATCGACCATCGCCAACGTGGTTCGCAAGCTGGAAGAAAACGGCGCCTTGGCTAACACCATCGTCGTAGCTGCCAGTGCCTCGGAATCGGCTGCACTGCAATTCCTGGCACCGTACTCCGGTTGCACCATGGGCGAATATTTCCGCGACCGCGGTGAAGACGCGCTGATCGTTTATGACGATCTGTCGAAGCAAGCAGTGGCTTACCGCCAGATTTCCCTGCTGCTGCGCCGTCCACCAGGCCGTGAAGCCTACCCAGGCGACGTGTTCTATCTCCACTCCCGTCTGCTGGRGCGCGCATCCCGCGTTTCGGAAGAATACGTAGAGAAGTTCACCAACGGTGCCGTGACTGGCAAGACCGGTTCCCTGACCGCTCTGCCAATCATTGAAACCCAGGCTGGCGACGTTTCCGCGTTCGTTCCGACCAACGTGATTTCGATCACCGACGGTCAGATCTTCCTGGAATCGGCCATGTTCAACTCCGGGATCCGTCCTGCAGTGAACGCCGGTGTTTCGGTATCCCGTGTGGGTGGTGCCGCTCAGACCAAGATCATCAAGAAGCTTTCCGGTGGTATCCGTACCGCTCTGGCTCAGTACCGTGAACTGGCTGCATTCGCCCAGTTCGCTTCTGACCTGGACGAAGCCACTCGCAAGCAGCTTGAGCACGGTCAGCGCGTTACCGAGCTGATGAAGCAGAAGCAATATGCGCCGATGTCCATTGCCGACATGTCGTTGTCCCTGTATGCCGCTGAACGTGGCTTCCTGGTAGACATCGAGATTCCAAAAATCGGTAGCTTCGAGCAGGCCATGATTGCTTACTTCAACCGCGATCACGCCGAATTGATGGCGAAGATCAACGTGAAGGGTGACTTCAATGACGAAATCGACGCTGGCCTGAAAGCCGGTATCGAGAAGTTCAAGGCCACCCAAACCTGGTAAGCCGCAGCGGGGGCCGAGAGGCTCCCGCTTGCTAACCTGATAGGTGTTACATGGCAGGCGCAAAAGAGATTCGCAGTAAGATTGCGAGCATCAAAAGCACGCAAAAAATTACCAGCGCCATGGAAAAAGTGGCGGTCAGCAAAATGCGCAAGGCACAAATGCGCATGTCGGCTAGCCGTCCTTACGCGGAGCGCATCCGCCAGGTTATTGGTCATCTGGCCAACGCTAACCCGGAATATCGCCACCCGTTCATGATCGAGCGTGCTATCAAGCGCGTTGGTTATGTCGTCGTGAGCAGTGACCGTGGTCTGTGTGGTGGCTTGAACACCAACCTGTTCAAGGCTTTGGTCAAGGACATGGCGGTAAACCGCGAACAAGGCGTCGAGATCGATCTGTGCGTGATTGGTARCAAAGGTGCGGCTTTCTTCCGTAACTTCGGCGGTAACGTCGTTGCAGCTATCAGCCACCTGGGTGAAGAGCCGTCGATCAATGATCTGATCGGCAGCGTCAAGGTGATGCTGGATGCCTACCTGGACGGCCGTATTGACCGCCTGTGCGTGGTGTCCAACAAGTTCATCAACACCATGACGCAACAGCCTACCGTGGAGCAGTTGATTCCACTGGTGGCGACCCCGGATCAAGAACTCAAGCACCACTGGGACTATCTCTACGAACCGGATGCCAAGGAGCTGMTTGACGGCTTGATGGTCCGCTACGTGGAGTCGCAGGTCTACCAGGCGGTGGTCGAGAACAACGCAGCTGAACAAGCGGCGCGGATGATCGCAATGAAGAACGCTACCGACAACGCCGGTGACTTGATCAGCGATTTGCAGCTGATCTACAACAAGGCGCGTCAGGCTGCGATCACCCAAGAGATCTCGGAAATCGTCGGCGGCGCTGCCGCGGTTTAACGGTTCAAATATTCAGAGGATCCAGCTATGAGTAGCGGACGTATCGTTCAAATCATCGGCGCCGTTATCGACGTGGAATTTCCACGCGACAGCGTACCGAGCATCTAC
>NZ_JBFTLU010000420.1:0-4050 GCF_056396605.1 Pseudomonas sp. 05T35 | reverse complement strand
GTCGTTATGGGTGCGCGGGATGAGTTTGGGGGTGCCTGTGCTGCCGCCCGACAATTGGAATAGCGCCACTTCGCCCGGTTCGCTGGGGGAGAAGTCCACGGGGTGCTCACTTGGGGTTTTGATCCAGGCGGCGAGGTTGTTTTCGTCACGCGGTTCGCCCAGCAGCAGGGTGATTTCGGGGCTGGAACCCACCTCCTTGAGGTCTGTGATGTAGCTGTCGTCGCGAAAGACTTCATGTTCGCGAGAGCCGATCAGCAACCTCGGCGTGATTTGCTGGGCGTAGCTCTTGAGTTCGAGTTTCCGATGGCTGTAGAGCGCGTTGAGGGGCGCAATCCCGGCCTTGAGCAGCGCGAACAGGACAATGTAAAACTCCGCAATATTGGGCAATTGCACCAAGGCGGTGTCGCCTTTGCCAAGTCCGCTGGCCGCCAGGCGCGAAGCCAGGTTGGACGACAGTTGCTCCAGCTCGGCATAGCTGAAACGACGATCACCGCAAATGATCGCCGATGCGTGAGGTTGCGACTGGCTGCGTGCCTGGAGAATGTGTGTGAGTGGTTGGTCGATCCAGTAGCCTTTTTCCCGATAGCGCTGTGCTCTGTCGAGGGGCCAGTGATTGAATTCTATGGTCATGATTGTCACTGCTGAAAAAGTTCGTATTAGTGGGACAAACCGCATGCGCGCAGCATGGTGCCGAGTTTGGTCTGGACTTCTGTCCATTCGGAGTCGGGGCTCGAAGCTTCGACGATGCCGGCGCCGGCGAACAGGCGGACCCTGTTGCGCTTGACGGTGCCGCAGCGAATGGTCACCACCCACTCGCCATTGCCTTGGGCGTCGCACCAGCCAACCATGCCGGTGAACAAACCACGCTCGAAGGGTTCGACGAAGCGGATCAGGCGCCGGGCGCGCTCGGTGGGGAAGCCACAGACGGCCGGGGTTGGATGCAGGCGACAGGCAAGCTGCAAGGCCGAGACGGTCGGATCCGCCAAGGTGCCTTCGATACGCGTGGAGAGATGCCAAAGTGCAGGCGTGCTGATGAGGGAAGGGCGCTGGGGCACACTCAGCTGTGTGCACAGCTCCCCCAGTTGAGTGGCGATGTCCTCGGTCACGAGGCGATGCTCGTAGTGATCCTTTTCCGAGGCTGATAGCCAATCTGCGTTGCGCTGGTCCGCTTGTGGATCGGTCATGCGTTTGGCCGARCCAGCCAGCGGGTTGGAAACGAAGTTCAGACCGTCCTTGTGAACGAGCAGTTCGGGGCTGACGCCGATCAGCGTAGCGCCGTCCGGCATGGGTACACGGAAGTGATAACCGCTTTGATTCTGGGCCCGCAGATTGTTCTGCATGGCGGCCACATCCACATTCTGCGCAAACACCAACTCACGTTGCACCGAGAGCACGGCCTTGCGCACGTCACTGTGGCGGAAGTTGACGATTGCGTGCTCTACCGCGCGTTTGAAGCCTTGCTCGTCCGGTATGTTTTTTTGCTCGATCAGTTCAGGCAGTGCTGCGACGCCTGTCTGTACGGTGGCGCTTCGTGCTCGCCACTCGGCGTGTTCGGGAATATAGAGGCAAGAGGCTTCAGCAGGATCGAAGGGGATGGCGCCGACGATTATCGGGTTGCTCTGACCGGCCTTGCGCGCCCGGTCGAAGGCTTGCAGCACGGTTTTCTGGAACAAGCTATTGGCGTTATCGCCGCCAATGGCAGGTGTTTCGATTCGCTGAAGCATCCCGGCGACCGTTAGTTCTCGATCGCCGGAGGTAAATGAAAAACTCTCTTTTTCATCAATGGCTTGCACCTCATCCGTGTCATTTGCTCTTAGGGTGCCCGATCTCATTTGGGGGGAAGCCTCCGTGGCCTATAGGGTAAAAATTAAGTCTTGAAATATAATCATTATCGTTTCTATTATGGGACGCTAATCATTTAGATTTGTCAATCACATGAGTGAGCCATGAGAGAGTTAACTTCAATGCAAGCCGCCTGTTGGATCGGGCGCGCTGCTCATGCGTCTTTAGGGAGAGTTTCGGCTCATCTTTATGCCGAGTTCGATGGTCGTTCCATTGACCTGGAACGGCTGCGCGCGGCGCTTGAACGGGTATGCCGGCTGCACCCCATGCTGCGGGTCCGGCTGAATGCGGATGGCCTGCAATCCATTGCTTCGATGGACCAGTCACCGCAGCTGGAAGTCGAAGATCTACGCTCGATGACCGAGCCGGAAGTAGCGCGGCATCTGCTCTGCAAGCGCGAGGAATGGACTCATCAGCAGCTTGATCTCGGCCAATGCCCGGGCGTCCGTTTCTCGGTCAGCCTGCTGGCGGACGATGAGTTCCGCTTACACGTCGATACAGACATGATCGCCATCGACCCGTCGGGTTTTCGCACGTTAATCGAAGACCTCGCACGGTTTTATGATGACCCCGACGGACCGGTCCCGCACACACCTTCTTTCTTCGATTGGTACGACAAGGCGCGTACCGATGCCTCGCTCAAAGTCGCCCGGGAACGAGACCGCATTTGGTGGCGTGAGCGCCTGGCTGAAATCGCTCCTGCACCCACATTGCCGTTTCTCGAGGATCAGCCTGATCAAGCCCGCAGCCATCGATTAAGCACATGGCTTGGCCTTGATGAGCGCCAGGCGCTGCAGCGTCTGGCCCGTGAGCGAAGAATGACCCTGTCGACCTTGATGATGGGGCTTTTCGCGGCGGTACTCGGGGCGCAGACGGGGGACCGGAAATTCCGCCTCAACGTGCCCTCGTTCTGGCGTCCGCCACTGGTAGATGACGTCGAACGGGTAGTCGGTGATTTTGCCAACGTGCTGATTCTCGATGTGGATATCGAGTCGGCCCGCAGCCCCGCAGCCCTTTGCACGCAGATGGCGAAAAGAATGCTCGACTTGCTCGAACATAGCGCCTATCCCGGGGTGAATCTGATGCGCGATCTTTCTCGCCATCATGGTTCGCCACAACTGGCACCGGTGGTGTTTACCGCAGCGCTGGACATGCCGGGCGGCGATCTTCTCTCGGAGCGCGTCCGGCGTGTCTTCGGGCCGATGAACTGGGTGATCTCCCAAGGGCCCCAGGTTGCACTCGACGCGCAGATCGCATGCGCCGACGGCGGCATCTTGATCAATTGGGACATTCGCCTTGATGCTCTGCCAGAAGCCTGGGTGTCGGATCTGTTCGATCGCTTCGTGGCGATCGTGCGTGAGGCGTCTGTCTGCTCCGCGGTCCTGGATCAACCGTTTTCTCAGCGCACACTGCCGCTGACCGCTCTTCAGCAGGCCTATCTGCTTGGGCGCAGCCCGCAGATGCCGCTGGGCGGCGTGGCCATGCAGGAGTTTCGCGAGTACCGCGGTTCTTTGGATCCTGCTCTGCTGCGAAGCCGTTTGGCCGGGATGGTCCGGCGCCACGAAAGCCTGAGAATACGGATCGATGCGCAAAAACTCGTGCAGTTTGTCAGTGACGAGGTGCAGATAAACCTGCAGGAAGTCGACCTCACGGCTCTGTCGCCAGACGATGCGCTTGGCTATGTTGAGGAGCGTCGTGAGGCGTATGCGCATGCGCTGTTCGAACTGGATCGCTCGCCCTGGGATGTCACGGTCTTCTGTCTCCCGGAAGGTCATCTGAGGGTTTTTGTGCGCCTTGATGCATTGATTCTCGATGGGCGATCGATCGCAACCCTCATGGTTGAACTGTTCGACGGTGTGGTCGGCGAGGAACCGTTCACCGAGGTCATGCCCGAGCCAGAAGACCTCGCCCACCAACGCAAGGCGGATGCCGTTTATTGGAAAGCCAAACTCGCCAGCGTGAGCGGCGCTCCACGTTTGCCGTGGATCACCCCGCTGGAGCAGGTGGGCGCTTCTCGCTATGAGCGACAGAGCCTGTTGGTGCCCAAAGCGGTGTTCAGCGCGTTCTGCAAACTGGGCGCGCGGCAACGGCTGTTCAAGAATTCCGCCCTGATGGCGCTGGTGCTGGAAGTGCTTTCCCACTGGGTCGATGAGGGGGGCGTGTGTGTCGCGGTGCCTGTTGCTCCGCAAACAAGTGGCGCTTTTGCCA
>NZ_JBFTLU010000419.1:0-4072 GCF_056396605.1 Pseudomonas sp. 05T35 | reverse complement strand
GATCCAGACGCCGGGGGCGCCGCTCTTGAACCATCCTTTCAGGGAGTTCTGTTTCACAGACTTCTACCTTTCTTAAAGCGACGAGTATTTCTTGCGCAGACGCTGACGGATCAGCTCCGCGAGGGTGTTCATGATGAAGGTGAACAACAGCAGCACCAGCGCCGACAGGAACAACACGCGGTAGTGGCTGCCGCCGACTTCCGATTCGGGCATTTCCACCGCCACGTTGGCGGCCAAGGTGCGCAGACCTTCGAACAGGTTCATTTCCATGACCGGGGTGTTACCGGTGGCCATCAGCACGATCATGGTTTCCCCGACCGCACGGCCCATGCCGATCATCAGTGCCGAGAAAATGCCCGGGCTGGCGGTCAGGATCACCACGCGGGTCATGGTCTGCCATGGCGTGGCGCCGAGGGCCAGGGAGCCCAGCGTCAGGCCGCGCGGTACGCTGAACACGGCGTCTTCGGCGATCGAATAGATGTTCGGGATCACCGCAAAACCCATGGCCAGACCAACCACCAGTGCGTTGCGCTGGTCGTAGGTGATGCCCAGGTCGTGGGAGATCCACATGCGCATGTCGCCGCCGAAGAACCAGGCTTCCATGTACGGGCTCATGTACAGCGACAACCAGCCCACAAACAGAATCACCGGGATCAGGATCGCGCTTTCCCAGCCGTCCGGCACTTTCAGGCGAATCGACTCGGGCAGGCGACTGAAGATGAAGCCGGCTACCAGAATGCCGATCGGCAAGAGCATCAACAGGCTGAAAATGCCCGGCAGGTGCCCTTCCACGTAAGGTGCGAGGAACAGGCCGGCGAAGAAGCCGAGGATCACCGTCGGCATCGCTTCCATCAATTCGATGACTGGTTTCACTTTGCGACGCATGCCCGGCGCCATGAAGTACGCGGTGTAGATCGCCGCAGCGACCGCCAGCGGTGCGGCCAGCAGCATCGCGTAGAACGCGGCTTTCAGCGTACCGAAGGTCAGTGGCGAAAGGCTCATCTTGGGTTCGAAGTCGGTGTTGGCCGCGGTCGATTGCCAGACGTATTTAGGCTCGTCGTAGTTTTCGTACCAGACCTTGCTCCACAACGCGCTCCACGAGACTTCCGGGTGCGGGTTGTCGAGCAGCAGCGGTTGCAGCTTGCCGCCCTGCTCCACAATGATGCGGTTGGCACGCGGCGACAGACCGAAGAGGCCCGTGCCATCCACCACCTGGTTCACCAGCAAGGTGCGGTGTGCAGTGCTGTGGAACACCCCGAGCTTACCGGCCGTGTCGAGGGCGACGAAGCCTTTGCGACGTTCTTCGGCGGTGATTTCAACGATCGGCGTGGTGCCCATCTGGAAGGTGCGGATCTGTTTCAGTCGTTGCTCGCCATCGGTATCGCGAGCCATGAACCACTGGGCCAGACCACCCTTGGAGTCGCCGATGATCAGCGAGATGCCGCCCACCAGTTGAGTACTGGCGGTCACTTGCGCTTCGCCGTCATCCAGCAGTTTGTAGCGACCGTTGAGGCTCTTGTCGCTCAGGCTGAAGACGTCGGCCTGGGCACGACCGTTGACCACGTACAACCATTGCTGACGCGGGTCGACGAAGATGTTCTTCACCGGCTCGGTCATTTGCGGCAGTTCAATGCGCTTCTGCTCGTTGGTGACCTCACCGGTCATCATGTTTTCTTCGCTGCTCAGCGACAGCACATGCAATTGCGAACCGGTAGAGCCAGCGAGCAGCAGGGTCGAATCGGTCGCATTGAGGCTGACGTGTTCCAGGGCACCGCCCTGCTCGTTCAGTGCGATCGGCGTTTCGCCATACGGGAATTCGATGGCCGGCGAGATGGTTTTCTTGCCTTCCGGGTAACTGACTTTATAGGTGTGGCGGAACACCAGCGCCTGACCGTTGGACAAACCCACGACGACCAGCGGATGACCGGGCTGGTCTTTGCCAATGGCGGTTACGCTGGTGCCGGCCGGAATCGGCAGGTTAATGCGGCTTAGCTCGGCGCCACTGTCGACATCGAAAAACAGCGCCTGGCCCTTGTCGGAAACCCGCATGGCGACCTGGTTCTGTTCTTCGAGGGAGATCATCAGCGGTTTGCCGGCGTCTTGCATCCAGGCCGGGGTGATCGCGTCTTTAGCGGTCAGGTTGGCGCCCTGAAACAGTGGCGCAACGACGTAGCCAAGGAAGAAGAAGATCAGCGTGATCGCGCCGAGTACGGCAAGGCCGCCAACGAGGACATACCAGCGGGTCAGGCGATCTTTGAGCGCGCGAATGCGGCGCTTGCGTTGGAGCTCAGGCGTATTGAAGTCAATTCGCTTGGGGGGATTGGTAGTCATTGGGGAATTGGCCAGATCATTCATGCGCACACCCTAGCGATCCTGTATGACAGAAAGATGACAATGCAGTGACGCAACAAATCCGCCGCCCGTGTGAACTGGCAGCGGACTGGAAAATTAGAGGTGTGGGAGCGAGCCTGCTCGCGGTAGCGATGCAACGGTCAACAGAGGTGTTGAATGTCAGTCCGTCATCGCGAGCAGGCTCGCTCCCACACTGGAGTCCGGGATTACCCCGGACTCAGGGTTTTACTTTTTTGCGACTTCAGCGCCGCCTTCTTGCAGACCCAGGTCAGCCAGTGCCTTGGCGGCAACTTTGGCTGGCAGTGGGATGTAGCCGTCTTTCACAACAACTTCCTGGCCCTGTTTGGACAGAACCAGTTTCACGAACTCGGCTTCCAGCGGGGCCAGAGGCTTGTTCGGGGCTTTGTTGACGTAAACGTAGAGGAAACGCGACAGCGGGTATTTGCCGTTCAGGGCGTTTTCTTCGCTGTCTGCGATGTAGTCAGTGCTGCCTTTCTTGGCCAGAGCCACAGTCTTCACGCTAGCGGTTTTGTAGCCGATGCCCGAATAACCGATACCGTTCAGCGAAGAGCTGATCGATTGCACGACCGAAGCCGAGCCTGGTTGTTCGTTGACGTTTGGCTTGTAGTCGCCTTTGCACAGGGCTTCTTCTTTGAAGTAGCCATACGTGCCGGATACCGAGTTACGGCCGAACAGTTGAACCGGCTTGTTGGCCAGGTCGCCGGTCACGCCCAGGTCGCCCCAGGTTTTGACTTCTGCTTTAGCGCCGCACAGACGAGTCGAGGAGAAGATCGCGTCGACTTGTTCCATGGTCAGGTGCTGGATCGGGTTGTCCTTGTGCACGAACACGGCCAGGGCATCCACGGCAACCGGGATAGCGGTTGGCTTGTAGCCGTACTTCTGCTCGAAGGCCGCCAGTTCGGTGTCCTTCATCTTGCGGCTCATCGGGCCCAGGTTGGAGGTGCCTTCAGTCAACGCAGGTGGCGCGGTGGCGGAGCCAGCGGCCTGAATCTGGATGTTTACGTTCGGGTATTCTTTTTTGTAGTTCTCAGCCCACAGGGTCATGAGGTTAGCCAGGGTATCGGAACCGACGCTGGACAGGTTGCCCGAAACACCAGTGGCTTTGGTATAAGCCGGGATGGCTGGGTCTACACCAGCGGCTACCGCGTTGGCAGTTGCAACGCCAGCAGCGACAAACGTCATTGCCGCCATCAAACGCTTCAGTTTCATGCCTTACTCCTAGCAAATAGGGTGTGTTAAGTCGGGGCCAAGTATCGGCAGGCCGTATGAACACTCTATGACCTGAATATGACAATTAGATGAAAGGCCAGCATTCGACTTTTTACAGGATGATTCGCGTCGCCCCTATCGCGAGCAGGCTCGCTCCCACATTGGTTCTGTGATCCCCTGTGGGAGCGAGCCTGCTCGCGATGAGGCCAGTGCAGTCGATGAAGAAGTCGGCCTAGCGGCTGTTCTTCCAGAGATAGCCACCCACCAGGATGCCGATGCTGCAGATGATCGCCACATAGTAGGCAGGCCCCATCGGGCTTTCCTTGAGCAGCAGGGTGACGACCATCGGGGTCAGGCCGCCGAAGATCGCGTAGGCCAGGTTGTAGGAGAACGACAAACCGCTGAAGCGCACCACGGCCGGGAATGCCTTGACCATCACGAACGGCACCGCACCGATAGTGCCGACGAACAAGCCGGTCAGCGCGTACAG
>NZ_JBFTLU010000418.1:0-4074 GCF_056396605.1 Pseudomonas sp. 05T35 | reverse complement strand
CGCCGCTGACGTCCATCCGCGATGGGCATCGGGTGCTGGTGGGCGAGGGCGACATCCTCGGCAACGCGGCGCAGATCGATACCTTGCTCAGCACCGGTTACAGCGGCTACCTGTCGTTCGAGCCGTTTGCCGACAGCGTGCACGGGCTGACGGACATCCGCCAGGCAATCGGCGCGAGCATGGATCACCTGAAGAACTCCCTGGCCTGACACCGCTTTGGGCCGAATGAAGATCAACTGTGGGAGCGAGCCTGCTCGCGATAGCGGTGTGACAGCAAGCATTGATATTGAATGTAAAACCGTCATCGCGAGCAGGCTCGCTCCCACAAGGTTTCTTCGTATATTGAAGGATCGCACATGACCACAACACGACTGACCATGGCCCAGGCCCTGGTGAAATTCCTCGACAACCAATACGTCGAGGTCGATGGGGTTCAAAGCAAATTCGTCGCCGGGATCTTCACCATTTTCGGCCACGGCAATGTGCTCGGCCTCGGCCAGGCGCTGGAGCAGGACAGCGGCGACCTGATCGTCCATCAAGGCCGCAACGAGCAGGGCATGGCCCACGCCGCCATCGGTTTTGCCAAGCAGAACCTGCGGCGCAAGATCTACGCCTGCACTTCATCGGTCGGCCCCGGTGCAGCGAACATGCTGACCGCTGCGGCGACCGCCACCGCCAACCGGATTCCCTTGCTGCTATTACCGGGTGACGTCTACGCCAGTCGCCAACCGGACCCGGTGCTGCAACAGATCGAGCAGTTCCACGACTTGAGCATCAGCACCAACGATGCCTTCAAAGCGGTGAGCAAATACTGGGACCGCATCAACCGTCCCGAACAACTGATGAGCGCGGCGATCCACGCCATGCGCGTGCTCACCGATCCGGCGGAAACCGGCGCGGTGACGCTGGCCTTGCCGCAAGACGTACAGGCCGAAGCCTACGATTACCCCGATTACTTCCTGCAAAAGCGCGTGCACCGTATCGACCGTCGCCCGGCCACCGAAGCCATGCTCGGCGATGCCGTGGCGCTACTCAAAGGCAAGCGCAAACCGCTGATCATCTGCGGCGGCGGGGTCAAATACTCGGGCGCGAATGCCGCGTTGCAGGCGTTTGCCGAACGATTCGACATTCCCTTCGCCGAGACTCAGGCCGGCAAGAGTGCGGTAGTTTCCAGTCATCCGCTGAACGTCGGCGGCATCGGCGAAACCGGTTGCCTGGCCGCGAACCTGCTGGCCAAGGAAGCCGATCTGATCATCGGCGTCGGTACCCGCTACTCGGACTTCACCACGTCGTCGAAATGGCTGTTCCAGCATCCCGAGGTGAAGTTTCTCAACCTGAATATCAGCCCTTGCGATGTGCTGAAACTCGATGGCGTGCAGGTACTGGCCGACGCCAGGTCCGGCTTGCAGGCATTGTCCGAAGCGCTGGCCGATTACCGCTCCAGTTGGGGCGATCAACCGCGTCAGGCCAAGGCACAACTGGATGAAGAAGTGGATCGGGTCTATCAGGTCGAATACCAGACCCAGGACTTCATCCCGGAAATCAACGACCACATGGACCCGGCGGTGCTGCGCGAATTCATCGAGCTGACCGGTTCCTGTCTGACCCAAAGCCGTGTGCTCGGCGTGTTGAACCAAACCCTGGCCGACGACGCGGTGATCGTCGCCGCTGCCGGCAGCTTGCCCGGCGACTTGCAACGCAGCTGGCGCAGCAAGGGCGTGAACACCTACCACGTCGAGTACGGTTATTCCTGCATGGGCTACGAGGTCAATGCCGCGCTCGGGGTGAAACTCGCGGAACCGACGCGCGAAGTCTATGCGCTGGTGGGCGACGGCTCGTACATGATGTTGCACTCGGAGTTGGCCACCTCGATTCAGGAGCGGCGCAAGATCAACGTGATCCTGCTCGACAACATGACCTTCGGCTGCATCAACAACTTGCAGATGGAACATGGCATGGACAGCTTCGGCACCGAGTTCCGTTTCCGCAACCCTGAGACCGGCAAGCTCGATGGCGGTTTTGTTCCGGTGGACTTTGCCATGAGCGCGGCGGCCTACGGCTGCAAGACCTACAAGGTCAACACCGTCGAGCAACTGCAAGCGGCCCTGGCCGATGCGCGGTTGCAAACGGTGTCGACGCTGATCGACATCAAGGTCCTGCCTAAGACCATGATCCACAAATACCTGTCCTGGTGGCGGGTGGGTGTGGCGCAAGTCTCCACCAGCGCGCGCACCGATGCGGTAGCCAAAACCCTCAATGAACGACTGGCCAAGGCCCGTCAGTACTGATTGCTCTGCCATCTCAACAGGAAGGAGTCTTCGCATGTCTTTAAAGCTAGGCGTCATCGGCACCGGCGCCATCGGTCAGGATCACATCCGTCGTTGCAGCCAGACCCTGCTCAACAGTCAGGTGGTGGCGGTTACCGATATTAATCTGCAGCAGGCGGCCAAAGTGGTTGCCGACCTGAAACTGACCGCCGAGGTGTACCCGGACGGTCACGCGCTGATCAAGGCGCCAGACGTCGAAGCGATTCTGGTCACCTCCTGGGGGCCGAGCCACGAAGAGTTCGTGCTGGCGGCGATTGCGGCGGGTAAACCGGTGTTCTGCGAGAAGCCGCTGGCGGTCACCGCCGAGGGCTGCCGCAAGATCGTCGAGGCTGAAGTGGCCCACGGCAAACGTCTGGTGCAGGTCGGTTTCATGCGCCCGTACGACGAGGGTTACCGAGCACTCAAAGCGGTGATCGACAGCGGCCAGATCGGCGAACCGCTGATGCTGCATTGCGCTCACCGCAACCCGACCGTGGGCGAAAACTACAAGACCGACATGGCGATCACCGACACGCTGATCCATGAACTGGATGTGCTGCGTTGGTTGCTCGACGACGATTACGTGTCGGTACAAGTGGTGTTCCCGCGCAAGACCAGCAAAGCCCACGCCCACCTGAAAGACCCGCAAATCGTCCTGCTGGAAACCGCCAAGGGCACGCGCATCGACGTCGAAGTCTTCGTTAACTGCCAGTACGGCTATGACATTCAGTGCGAAGTGGTGGGCGAGACCGGCATTGCCAAGCTGCCGGAGCCATCGCAGGTGCAGATGCGCAGCGGGGCCAAGTTGTCCAACGCGATTCTGATGGACTGGAAGGACCGCTTCATCGCCGCCTACGACGTTGAGTTGCAGGCCTTTATCGATGGTGTATGCGCCGGGCAGGTGGGTGGACCTTCGGCGTGGGACGGCTTTGCTGCAGCGGTGGCGGCAGATGCCTGCATCGAAGCACAGCAGAGCGGGGCGATCATCAACGTCGCACTGCCAGACCGTCCCCGTTTCTACGGCTGACCACAATCCAATGTGGGAGCGAGCCTGCTCCGGGCGGCGATCCGACGATTGCGATTGGACAGTCACATAGATGTTGGATGTGCTGCCGCCATCGCGAGCAGGCTCGCTCCCACAAGAGGGCAAGGCTCAGGCCTTGGTTAAGGAGAACAACAAAATGCGCATTGCACTAGACCCCTACATGTACCGCACTCTGTCCCTGGGCAAGATGGTCGACAAGGTCGCCGAGCTCGGTTACGAGCACATCGAGCTTTCACCCCGGGAAGATTTCCTGCCGTTCTACAAGGCCCCGCGTGTCGACAAGGCGCGGATCAAGGAGTTTCGCAAAGCCCTGAGCGACACCGGAGTGAAGCTCTCGTCCTTGCTCCCGATGTACCACTGGGCTGCCGCCGATGAAGGCTTGCGAGTGGCGGCGGTGCGCAACTGGAAGCGCGCAATCCAGATCGCCGTTGAGATGGACTGTGAGCTGGTCAACACCGAGTTCACCGGTCAGTCGGACAACCCGCTGGTCTGCGAGAACCAGTTMATGCGTTCCATGGACGAGCTGATTCCCGAGTTTGAACGCGAAGGCATCAAGCTCGATATCCAGGCGCATCCGTATGACTTCTGCGAGCGCAATAACGAGTCGGTCGACATCATTCGCGGCCTTGATCGCGACTGGATCAACTACCTCTACGCGGCGCCGCACACCTTCTTCTACGACGACGGCAAAGGCGACATCGCCTCGATGCTCAGGTACGCGGG
>NZ_JBFTLU010000417.1:0-5742 GCF_056396605.1 Pseudomonas sp. 05T35 | reverse complement strand
CCACTGTGGTCAGTATCGAACAGCACACCGTCGCGGATATCGGTCATGTGCACGCCATTACCGGTCAAATCCAGCAATAACGGGTCAACGTAAGTGTTGAACGTGGACATGGCCGACAAACCGTTCAGGGTCACGGCATTGCGCAGGCTGAAATCCGGTTTGCTGCTGTTCGGAGCTTGGTAGAAACTCGACAGATAGGTGTTGGGCCGAGCGTTGGGATCGAGCTGCATTTCACCGGGACGAATGCCACCCGAGGCGAGGCTGGCCATTTGGGTGGAGGTGAAATCGGTTTTGTTGAGAATCCCGCCGAGGGCGAAGATGTTGTGCGTCGCGGCGTTTTGAATGAAGCCGTTGGCGACGTCTTGCTGGGCTTTGCTTTCGCCCTGGATGTGTTGTTGGGGTTGGGGGGAAGGATTGATGTTGATATTAACCAAGTCCTTGCCAGGTGTTGCTTCTACCACCTTATCTTTCTCATACAGCTTATAACGATTATCCGCTATAAAGCTGCTCATTTCCCGCCACAACTTCCACGTAGGACTAACGTCCAGAGGAGAGTCTCTATTTATAAATCGCTCAACCCCTGCCATGTTTGAAATCATGGAACTTATTACATTTTGCGTAAACTCAGTTGYTGTCTCACCCGTAATCTGAATAAAATCACGACCCATACCTAAGGGAGATGGAAGTATATCAGCGAGCGCACCGGGCCATTGCCACGCCTCCAGACCCAGTTCATTCTTCATACCATTCGACTCTAGCCTGGTGATGATATTGGCTGACGTTACACCACCCCCCTTAAGCACGTTCTTTATAGTTTCTTCAGCCAACTTATCAGAGGCAACCTGAAACGCCTCATTACTCAACGGACGACCAGCTTTAGCTACTGAGTACTGTATCGATCCACGAACAATATCGTCCAAAAAGTTGCTTCGATCATTCGAATTGATTGCCTTTGCCGTCGTTAACCAGTTAGCAACCGCCTTCAAGTCAACAAGGTCACTTTCCCTGCCAGCGCTTGCTACCTCGCCAGCAACGATGCCGTGCATATATTCATATGCCGCTGAATAGCTTTTACTATCCGACAACCGCTGCAACTCTTTTAGCTGAGCATCATTAAATTTTACCAGCACCACACTTAATCTCCTTATTCTGCCATTATCCTACCAAGAACATTCAGGACAAAATCATCCACAACCCTGACGTCTGTAAGCTCCTTTGGGTATTGATAAAAAACCCATAACCCTGCCTTATATATTCGATTTGCCCGAACCGTATTCGTAAAGTCCGAGACATACACAGACACGCCATCTCCCCCTGTAAATTTTCTTTCTTGAAAGCCACCAACCTCATAACTTTCAACCCCATCAACCACCGAAACAGGCTCTTTCCCAGCAACATGTCTATTGGCATCAAATCCATCCATGGAGATGTGTTCCATATAAAAAAACACAGGCGCCTTGTTCCCTTTCCAACCATTACGCACAACCTTCATGCTTGGATAATCGACAGCAAATTGAATACTGCCTTTATCGTAGGTCACAAGCCGACACTCTTCCGGTGTCATGTTGAACCTGAAGAAGCTCCCATTTTTCCCGTCACCTGAAAACTCACATCCCGTAAAACCACCGCCATCTTGTGGTGAGTAAATTTTCATATACGGGTTATCCTTTAGCTCATACCCCATAAAACTCTCGGTGAAACCACCACAAGGAAAACGCAAAAACAAAACCCTGCCAGCAAGATAATCGCAACAAAAACCCGAAGYAGTTACCAAGCACAAATGCACGCTTTTAATAACAAACACTTAAAATCGGCCAGCTCTCCCTCCTTCTTTTTTCGCTCAACGGAAGTTGCCCTGACTACCGCTCTCTCAAACTCTCATCCACATGCTGTTGCAACGGACTCAGGAAGTACTCGATCACCCGACGCTGATCGGTCTTCACCTCCGCCGTTACCGACATCCCCGGTGACAGCGCCACTCGCTGGCCGTTGACCATCAGGTGATCGGTGTTGAGACGAATACGGCTGCTGTAGATCAACCCGCGTTTTTCATCGTCGATGGCGTCGTTCGAGACGCTGAGCACTTCGCCGTCGACGGTGCCGTATTTGGTGAAGGTGAAGGTTTCAACCTTGACCGTGACCGGCTGGCCGGCGCGGACGAAGCCGACGTCCTTGTTTTCCAGCATGGCTTCCACTTCAACCGGTTGATCCGTCGGGACGATGACCATCAACGGCTGGGCTGGGGTGACCACGCCGCCGACGGTGTGGATGGCCAATTGTTGGACGGTGCCGTCGACCGGGGCTTTTAGGCTGGTGAGGGTTTCCTGATAGCGGGCCTTGGCCAGTTCCTGAACCAGACTCGCGGCTTTTTGGTTGGCCTCCTGTTGTAGGTCGAGCATGGCACGGCGATTCTGCGCGACGACGCCCTCACGCCTGCGCCGTGCCTCGCCCTGGGCGGCGGTGGATTGCAGGACGCTGGCTTGCTGCACGCTCAACTGACGTTGCAGGTCCAGTCGGGCCTGTTCCTTTTCCAGGTATTCATGACGCGCCACGTACTGTTGCGCCAGCAGTCGCTGGTAGTCCTCAGCCAATTGCGTGGCGATCGGCACGGTTTGGCGAAGGCTCGCCACTTGCGCCTGGGCAGACTGGATTTCGGCGCTGCGCTGAAGGATCTCGGCATCGACCAGCTCCAGATTGCTGCGGTACTCCTGGTACTGCCCTTGCAACCAGCGTTGAGCACTGAGCACTTGTTCCGGGTTGGCATTGGCAATCGCCCCGATCAACGATGCCGGCGGCTTTTGCTGGTTGATCGCATCGAGCATCGCGGCACTGCGGGCGCTGTCGATTCGAGCACCCAGCAGATCACTTTGAATGCGTCTGACGTCAGCGTCCGCTGCGGTCGGGTCGAGCTCGACCAGCAACTCGCCGACTTTTACCGCCTGACCGTCACTGACGTGGATCGCCCTGACCACTGCGGTTTCGCTGGATTGAATCAGCTTGGTCTTGCCGTTCGGCACGATCTTGCCCGGCGCCACGGCGACCACTTCGATCTTGCCGATGCACGCCCAGAGCAGCGCCAGCACGGCAAAGCCCATGATGCTCCAGAGAAAGATTCTCGGTGCCGGATGCACCGGTGTGTCCTGCAACTCCAGCGCCGCCGGCAGAAACTCTGCCTCATGGGATAGCCGACGCGGGCTGTCCATGTTTTTGCGCTGGCGCCACGAGTGTCGCCAGACATGACGATAGCGCTGCAATAACGATGGGGGTGCACTCATGAGAGATCGATCCTTGAATCCGGAATACAGTGAGTACCGCCGCGCCTGATGCAGGCGCGGTCGACAAACGAATGACAGGCGATTGAGGGGCTGATCAGCCTTGCTGCATACGGTGCAGACGCGAGTAGTGGCCGGCTTGATGCGTCAGCAATTCAGCATGGCTGCCCTGCTCGACGATTTGCCCGCGATCGACCACCAGAATGCGATTGGCATCGCGCACGGCGGACAGTCGGTGGGCGATGATGATGACCGTGCGCCCGGCGCAGATGCTTTGCATGTTCTGCTGGATGATCCGCTCGGACTCGTAGTCCAGCGCGCTGGTGGCCTCATCGAAGATCAGAATCCGCGGGTTGCCGATCAACGCGCGAGCGATGGCGATCCGTTGCCGCTGACCACCGGAAAGCGAGGTACCGTGCTCACCCACCATGGTGTCGTAACCTTCGGGCAACTCCAGAATGAACTCATGGGCCCCGGCCATGCTGGCGGCGTGCATGACCGCTTCAAGAGGCGCGCCCGGATCGGTCAAGGCGATGTTTTCGCGGATGCTGCGGTTGAACAACATGTTGTCCTGAAGCACCACGCCGATTTGCCGGCGCAGCGATGAAACATCGGCCAGCGCCAGGTCCATGCCATCGACCAGCACTCGGCCACGCTCCGGCACATACAAGCGCTGGAGCAGACGCGTCAGGGTGCTTTTGCCGGAGCCGGAACGCCCCACCACGCCTATCACCTCACCGGCCGCGATCTGCAGGCTGATCCCGCGCAGGACTTCGGAGCCATCGGCGCGATAACGAAAATGCACCTGATCAAACTCGATCTGCCCCTTGAGCGGCGGCAACGCGCTGCGGGTGGCCTGGGACAGCTCGGTACGGGTATTGAGGATATCGCCCAGACGCTGCACCGAAACACCGGTTTGCTGGAAGCTGGTCCACAGCTGCGCCAGGCGCATGATCGGGCCGCTGACACGTCCGGCAAGCATGTTGAACGCGATCAGTTCGCCCACTGAAAGCTGACCGTCGATCACCAGTCGAGCCCCCAGCCAGAGGGTCGCCACGGTGACCAGTTTGCCGATCAGCGACACGCTCTCGTTAGCGAGCGTGGACAAGGTCTGGGTCTTGAAACCGGCAGCGACGTAAGCCGCCATCTGGTTGTCCCACTTGCGAATCGCCTGAGGCTCGACGGCCATGGATTTTACGGTGTCGATGCCGTTCACGGTTTCCACCAGAAACGCCTGGTTCTCCGCGCCACGGGTAAAACTGTCCTGCAACCTGGCGCGCAGCAGTGGCGTGACAAACACCGAGACCAGCACATACAAGGGCAACGACAGCAGCACAATCAGGGTGAGCCAACCGCTGTAGTAAAACATCACCAGAATGAACACCAGGGAGAACAGCACATCCAGCAGCAAGGTAATCGCATTGCCGGTCAGGAAGCTGCGGATGTTCTCCAGCTCACGCACTCGGGCCACCGAATCACCGACCCGTCGCGCCTGAAAATACGCCAGCGGCAGGTTGATCAAATGCCGGAATAACCGCGAGCCCAACTCCACGTCGATACGGCTCGCGGTATGCGCAAACACGTAGCTGCGCAGACCGCTCAATGCAGACTCGAACAGCATGATGCCCAACAACCCGGCGGCGATGACATCAAGTGTGGTCAACCCGTGATGCACCAGCACTTTGTCCATGACCACCTGGAAAAACAGCGGTGTCACGAGGGCGAACAATTGCAGGGCGAATGACACCAGCAACACTTCGCCCAACAGCTTGCGGTACTTGACGATGGCGGGAATAAACCAGGTGAAATCAAAACGCGAGGTTTCGCCAGGCAGCCCGGCCTCGGAACGCACCAGTACCAACTCGCCGGTCCAACGTGCCGCCAACGCTTCGAAAGTGATGACTTCGGGGCGATCCGAACGCGGGTCCTGGATCAGTGCCTTGCCTTGGTCCAGCTTGGCAATGATGAAGAATGTGCCATCGCCATTGGCCGCAATCGCCGGTAAGGGCGTGCGGTCCAGACGCGCGATGGAGGTATTGACCGACTTGGCCTTGAGTCCCAGTTTGCGCGCTGCGAGCAGCAGTTCGCGTTGGGTGAACAGTTGATTCGCCGGGGCAAATTCGTGGGCCAATTGTTCGGCGGACGCTGCCACCGTATGAAAACGGGCCAGCATGACCAGACACACGAGACCGGTATCTGCCGTGGGCGACTCGGCGCCCCTTCCTTGATCACTCATAAGCTTCCATGCGCGCCGCAGTGCGGCAATAAATTCGTAAACCTTTCAACAGGTTGTAACAATTCTGAAACATTAGACATCAATACGCCATCATTTCATGAGATTTATTTCACTCAGTCGTATGAAATGATGATCAGAGCGCCTTGCGCTCCTGCGGCGGCAGGAAGTCCCGATCCGCGTCGTAGTCCTTGGTCAGGTACATCGCCAGGTCGCTCAGGTCGGTTGGACTCAACG
>NZ_JBFTLU010000416.1:0-4102 GCF_056396605.1 Pseudomonas sp. 05T35 | reverse complement strand
AAGCAATACAGGGACCGATCAACATCCCAACCAATAATGCCATCACCACAACAACAGAAATAGGCAATTGCGGGCCAGCCCAACCAAAGAAAAACAAAGAAACAGTCTGCTGATTCTCAAGAACAAATCCCAGGATCGCCAAGATAAGCAGAAGAACAAAAACCACGACGATAACGCGCCCGAGATTACGCATGAAGCCCCCCTTGAATCAACACTGTCAAACCCCATGCTCCTCGTCTTCGTTCACCCGATCTCGCAGCTCCTTACCCGGCTTGAAATGCGGCACAAACTTACCATCAAGACTAACCGACTGACCGGTCTTGGGATTACGACCGACGCGCGGCGCACGATAGTGCAAAGAGAAGCTGCCAAATCCACGGATTTCGATTCGATCACCAGTCGCCAGGCACTGGGACATTTGCTCAAGCATGGTCTTGATAGCCAACTCCACATCTTTGGATGAGAGCAGCCCTTGATGGGTGACAATTCGTTCGATCAACTCCGACTTCGTCATATTTTTCCCTTCTTTTTCAAGCAGCTAGATCATCGCTTCAAAGGTTTTAGCATGCTCGAAGGGTTTTGAACAGCCTATATATTGACTTATCTGTATTCCCTGACAGAGACCGCAAAGCTCGCCTCCCGGAGCCGGCACCCCACCCTTCCACACCACAGAGGCAAACCGAACCATCACCTGCAAACCACCAACATGACGCGAGTGAGGTATCCGGCCGGGTTCCACCCGAATAGATAATCCTCCCCCTCTTCTTTAGCATCACTGGACCTGCCAATAACCTTGTACCCCTCCACCCCACATTCTCTTGCAGCGCGCTTGTAACACCTATCCCAACCTGATCCGAGCCCCGAACAATCGATCTCGATACCACTCACACCACGCACCACGTGAGTCTTGGCATTTGTCGTACACCCCACCAAGACCAGGACTGCCAACGCAACAATGAGCTTGTTCATTACCTTCCTTATGCCGGGCATCACACCCAACCAATGCTCGGTTCAAGCTAAAGCCTAGCTCCAAATAGGCAATTGACACACCCGAACAACAGACCACCTTATCCCCGCATTGTTTCCCTCAGCCCCCCGACAACCTCAAATTTCAGGCACAAAAAAGGGCGACCGAAGTCGCCCTTTTTCTATGGTCTGACAGAACTTAGTTCTGTTTTTCCATTTGTGCACGCAGCAGAGCACCAAGAGTGGTGTCAACTGGAGCATCCGAAGCAGCTGGCTTGTCGCGCAGGCTCTGGATAGCTTCCTTCTCGTCTTCAACGTCTTTCGACTTGATCGAGAGCTGGATTACACGGCTCTTGCGGTCAACGCTGATGATCTTGGCTTCAACTTCTTCGCCTTCTTTCAGAACGTTGCGCGCATCTTCGATGCGGTCACGGCTGATTTCGGAGGCTTTCAGAGTAGCTTCGATATCGGTAGCCAACGTGATGATGGCGCCTTTAGCGTCAACTTCTTTCACGATGCCTTTAACGATTGCGCCTTTGTCGTTCTCTTGAACGTACTCGGAGAACGGATCGCTTTCCAGTTGCTTGATACCCAGGGAGATACGCTCGCGCTCTGGGTCAACCGACAGGATAACGGTGTCCAGCTCGTCGCCCTTCTTGAAGCGACGTACGGCTTCTTCGCCCACTTCGTTCCAAGAGATGTCGGACAGGTGAACCAGACCGTCGATGCCACCGTCCAGACCAATGAAGATACCGAAATCGGTGATCGACTTGATGGTGCCGGAGATTTTATCGCCCTTGTTGAACTGGCCAGAGAAATCTTCCCATGGGTTAGATTTGCACTGCTTGATGCCCAGGGAGATACGACGACGCTCTTCGTCGATGTCCAGAACCATAACTTCCACTTCGTCGCCGACTTGTACGACTTTCGAAGGGTGGATGTTCTTGTTGGTCCAGTCCATTTCGGAAACGTGTACCAGACCTTCAACGCCCTCTTCCAGCTCAGCGAAGCAGCCGTAGTCGGTCAGGTTGGTTACACGTGCGGTAACGCGAGTGCTTTCTGGGTAACGGGCTTTGATAGCAACCCATGGATCTTCGCCCAGTTGCTTCAGGCCCAGGGAAACACGATTGCGCTCGCGATCGTACTTCAGAACCTTGACATCGATCTCGTCGCCAACGTTGACGATTTCGGAAGGATGCTTGATACGCTTCCAAGCCATGTCGGTAATGTGCAGCAGGCCATCGACGCCACCCAGATCGACGAATGCGCCGTAATCGGTGAGGTTTTTGACGATACCTTTGACTTGTTGACCTTCCTGCAGGGATTCCAGCAGAGCTTCACGCTCAGCGGAGTTCTCGGCTTCGAGGACGCTACGACGGGAAACGACAACGTTGTTGCGTTTCTGGTCGAGTTTGATGACCTTGAATTCCAGCTCTTTGCCTTCCAGGTGCGTGGTGTCGCGCACTGGACGGACGTCAACCAGAGAACCAGGCAGGAACGCACGGATGCCGTTAACGTCGACAGTGAAGCCGCCTTTAACCTTACCGTTGATAACGCCCTTGACCACTTCTTCGGCTGCGAAGGCTGCTTCCAGAACGATCMAGCATTCAGCGCGCTTGGCTTTTTCACGGGACAGCTTGGTTTCACCAAAGCCGTCTTCAACCGAATCCAGCGCAACGTGAACTTCGTCACCGACGTTGATATTCAGTTCGCMAGCGTCGTTGTAGAACTGCTCAAGCGGGATGAGTGCTTCAGACTTCAGGCCAGCGTGAACGGTTACCCAGCGAGCTTGGTAATCGATATCAACGATAACACCGGTGATGATGGAGCCTGCCTGAAGGTTCAGGGTTTTTAGGCTTTCTTCAAAGAGTTCCGCAAAGCTTTCGCTCATTTTAATTCCTGTTGATAAGGGCGAAGAATACGCCCATCTGCCACATCCCAGACAATGTGGGTTACGTTTATATAAAAGAAACGCCGCAGGACTATGACTGGTCCCCTGCGGTGCTTCTTGGTCACCCGGCGATATCGCGAATGGCGATCTCGCTCATGATGCGTTCCAGCACCTGCTCGATGGACAACTCCGTGGAATCCAGCTGTATGGCGTCGACCGCCGGCTTGAGCGGGGCTACCGCTCGCTGGGTGTCGCGCTCATCGCGCACACGGATCTCATCTAGCAGACTCGACAGACTAACACCCTCGACTTTGCCCTTCAACTGCAAATAACGACGGCGCGCCCGTTCCTCGGCGCTGGCGGTCAGAAAAATCTTCAGCGGCGCGTCGGGAAATACAACGGTACCCATGTCGCGGCCATCGGCCACCAACCCCGGCGCCTCCTGAAATGCCCGCTGGCGCTGCAGCAAGGCGTCACGCACCGCAGGCAGTGCCGCCACTTGCGAGGCCCAGGCACCGACCTGCTCGTTGCGCAAATCGTCAGTGACATCATCACCTTCAAGGATGATGCGCTGTGGATGACCTTCGGTCGCCCCGACGAACTGCACATCAAGATGAGCGGCCAGCAGCTTCAGCGACTCTTCATTGGTCAGGTCGACACCATGATTGCGCGCAGCGAATGCCAGCAAACGGTACAACGCACCGGAATCCAGCAAGCACCACCCCAGGCGCTTGGCAAGGATTCCGGCGATGGTGCCCTTGCCCGAGCCGCTTGGCCCATCAATGGTGATTACCGGAGCATGGTTGGTCACGACTGAGCCTCTTGAGCCACACGAATACCGACTTGCGCACACAACGCGAGGAAGTTCGGGAAGGAGGTCGCGACGTTGGCGCAGTCATGGATACGAATCGGCGCATTGGCGCGCAACGACGCAACGCTGAACGCCATGGCAATCCGGTGATCGCCGTGACCATGCACTTCGCCGCCGCCAATCTGGCTACCGTCGATGATGATGCCGTCCGGGGTTGGCTCGCATTTGACGCCCAGCGCCAGCAAACCATCCGCCATCACCTGGATACGATCCGACTCCTTGACCCGCAACTCTTCCGCACCACGCAGAATGGTCCGACCTTCGGCACAGGCTGCAGCCACGAACAGTACCGGGAACTCGTCGATGGCCAGCGGAACCAGCGCTTCCGGGATTTCGATACCCTTAAGCTTAGCCGCCCGCACGCGCAAATCAGC
>NZ_JBFTLU010000415.1:0-7277 GCF_056396605.1 Pseudomonas sp. 05T35 | reverse complement strand
GTGCTCTACGCGGACTTCTGGATTCAGGATCAGGAATACCGCGATCCGGAAACCGGCGAGATACTCAACCGCGTAGCCCTCAACGAAGAGCTGGAGAAAATCGAAAAACCGGCGGGCATCAGCAATCCGAAGGATTTCCGCAACGAAATCGTCAACTTCGTCCTGCGTGCCCGGGCCAACAACAACGGCAAGAATCCGACCTGGCTCAGCTACGAGAAGCTGCGGGTGGTCATCGAGAAGAAAATGTTCTCGAACACCGAGGATCTGCTGCCGGTCATCAGCTTCAATGCCAAGGCCAGCAAAGAGGACCAACAGAAACACAACGACTTCGTTACACGTATGGTCGAGCGCGGCTACACCGACAAACAGGTACGACTGCTCTCCGAGTGGTACCTGCGGGTCAGGAAATCGCAGTAACACGCTGCCGGTCAGACCGGTTGTCGTTAGCCCGGGCCTGCGTAATAAAATTCTGTTACACAGGTTTCAGGAAGGTGTTTGGAAATCGGCAGCGAAGTCCAGGCAACGCGCAGGTGGTACGGGAGGCGCAAGATCGCGCCTCCTGCCCCGCGCCCATTACCGCCAGACTTGCTCGCGATTTCTCAAGACAGCTTCTAAGGAGCAGTCATGAGCTATGTGATCGACCGACGTCTCAATGGCAAGAACAAGAGCACGGTAAACCGTCAGCGGTTTCTGCGGCGTTACCGTGATCACATCAAGAAGGCCGTCGAAGAGGCCGTCAGCCGGCGCTCCATTACCGATATGGAGCACGGTGAACAAATCAGCATTCCTGGCCGCGATATCGACGAGCCAGTGCTTCACCATGGTCGCGGTGGCAAGCAGACCATCGTGCATCCCGGTAACAAGGAGTTCACCAGCGGTGAGCATATTGCTCGTCCGCCGGGAGGTGGCGGTGGCAGAGGCCCCGGCAAGGCCGGCAATTCCGGCGAGGGCATGGACGAGTTTGTGTTCCAGATCACCCAGGAAGAATTTCTCGAGTTCATGTTCGAGGACCTGGAGCTGCCAAACCTGGTCAAGCGCAATCTGAGTGGCACCGACACTTTCAAGACCGTGCGCGCTGGTATCAGCAACGAAGGCAACCCTTCACGGATCAACATCATCCGCACCCTGCGCTCGGCCCATGCACGGCGCATCGCGCTATCGGGCAGCAGCCGGGAGAAATTGCGGGTAGCGAAAGAGGAACTGGCGCGACTTAAACAGGAAGAACCAGACAACTTCGGCGATATCCAGGAAATCGAGGCAGAAATCGAACGTTTGAGTGCGCGCATCAACCGTGTGCCGTTTCTCGACACCTTCGACCTCAAGTACAACCTGCTGATCAAGCAGCCCAACCCCAGCTCCAAGGCGGTAATGTTCTGCCTGATGGACGTTTCCGGCTCCATGACCCAGGCCACCAAGGACATCGCCAAACGGTTCTTCATCCTGCTGTACCTGTTCCTCAAGCGTAACTACGAGAAAATCGATGTGGTGTTCATCCGCCACCACACCAGCGCCCGGGAGGTTGATGAGGAAGAGTTCTTCTACTCTCGCGAAACCGGCGGCACCATCGTTTCCAGCGCCCTGAAACTGATGCAGGAGATCATGGCTGAGCGTTATCCAAGCAACGACTGGAACATTTACGCGGCGCAGGCTTCCGATGGTGATAACTGGAACGATGACTCGCCGATCTGCCGCGACATCCTGATCAACCAGATCATGCCATTCGTGCAGTACTACACTTATGTGGAGATTACCCCCCGCGAACACCAGGCCCTGTGGTACGAATACGAGCGTATCAGCGAAGCCTTTTCCGACACGTTTGCCCAGCAACAACTGGTCTCGGCCGGGGATATTTATCCGGTTTTCCGTGAACTCTTCCAGCGCAGGTTAGTGACATGACCGCCAAAGAGCAGAAGCGCCAACCCATATCCACAGGCTCYGAATGGACGTTCGAGCTGATCCAGGCCTACGACCGGGAAATCAGTCGTCTTGCGGCCCGTTACGCGCTCGATACCTACCCAAACCAGATCGAAGTGATTACTGCCGRGCAGATGATGGATGCCTACGCCTCTGTCGGCATGCCGCTGGGCTATCACCACTGGTCCTATGGCAAACACTTCCTCAGTACCGAGAAGTCCTACAGTCGCGGCCAGATGGGGCTGGCCTACGAGATCGTGATCAACTCGGACCCGTGCATCGCCTACCTGATGGAAGAAAATACTATCTGCATGCAGGCACTGGTGGTGGCCCACGCCTGCTACGGCCACAACAGCTTTTTCAAGGGTAATTACCTGTTCCGCACCTGGACCGATGCCAGTTCGATCATCGATTACCTGGTGTTTGCCAAGCAGTACATCATGCAATGCGAGGAACGCCACGGCATTGATGCCGTGGAAGACCTGCTGGACTCCTGCCATGCCCTGATGAACTACGGTGTCGACCGCTACAAACGTCCTTATCCGATTTCCGCGGAAGAAGAGCGACGTCGGCAAAAGGATCGTGAAGAACACCTGCAAAAGCAGATCAACGACCTGTGGCGCACCATTCCAAAAGGTGYAGACAAGTACAACGAGAAGGACAACGCACGCTTTCCGGCAGAACCGCAGGAGAACATCCTCTACTTCATCGAAAAGCACGCCCCGCTGCTGGAGCCATGGCAACGGGAAATCGTACGGATCGTGCGCAAGATCGCGCAGTACTTTTATCCGCAGCGTCAGACTCAGGTCATGAACGAGGGCTGGGCGACGTTCTGGCACTACACCCTGATGAACGACTTGTACGACGAGGGCCTGGTAACCGACGGCTTCATGATGGAGTTCCTGGCGTCTCACACCAGCGTAATCTTCCAGCCCGGGTTCGACAGCCCTTACTACAACGGCATCAACCCCTACACCCTGGGTTTTTCCATGTACCGCGACATTCGGCGCATGTGCGAAGCGCCCACTGAAGAGGATTACCGTTGGTTCCCTGAAATCGCCGGCACCGACTGGCTGTCGAGCATCAAGTTCGCCATGAGCAGCTTCAAGGACGAAAGCTTCATCCTGCAGTACCTGTCACCCAAAGTGATTCGCGACCTGAAACTGTTCAGCATTCTTGATGACGATCGAAGAAGGCTATCGGACCATTCGTGAAACCCTGGCAGCGCAGTACAACCTGGGTAACCGGGAACCGAACATACAGATCTACAGTATCGACCGGCGCGGCGACCGCTCGCTGACACTGCGCCATCAGCAACATGATCGTAAACCACTCGGGGACTCCACCGAGGAAGTGCTCAAGCACCTGCACCGCCTCTGGGGCTTCGATATTCACCTGGAAACCCTGCAAGGCGACCAGGTAATGAAAACCCATCACGTCCCGCCCAAAGGCGAACATAGCGAGGGCGAATACGGTCGGATGGACCTCGCCGTCATTCATCTTTGATGTCAGCCGGACCTCCGAAAGTTCGACGCAAGGGTTATCCTGTCGGGCTAACGGAGGTTTTTTATGCAGATTTATAAAGTCGGCGGCGCGGTCCGTGATCGCCTGCTCGGCAAGCCTGTTACCGACATCGACTGGGTGGTGGTGGGCGCCAGCACCGAAGAAATGCTCGCCAAGGGCTATCGCCCGGTAGGCGCCGATTTTCCGGTATTCCTTCACCCCAAAAGCGGCGAGGAATATGCGCTAGCCCGCACCGAACGCAAAAGTGGACGCGGCTACGGCGGCTTCACCTTCCATGCCAGCCCGGAAGTCACCCTGGAAGAAGACCTGATTCGTCGCGATCTGACGATCAATGCCATGGCCGAAGACGATCACGGTCAATTGACCGATCCGTATCACGGCCAGCGCGATCTTGAAGCACGGCTGCTTCGTCACGTATCCCCCGCGTTCGCCGAAGATCCTCTCCGAGTTCTGCGCGTTGCCCGTTTCGCCGCGCGTTATGCCGGACTCGGCTTTACCGTAGCTCCCGAGACCCTGGAGCTGATGCGCCAGCTCAGTGAGTCAGGCGAGCTTGAGGCCCTGACCGCAGAGCGCAGCTGGAAAGAAATTTCCCGCGCCCTGATGGAAGCTCAACCACAAGTATTCATCCAGGTTTTGCGCGATTGCGGCGCCCTGAAAGTCTTGATCCCCGAGATTGACGTGCTGTTCGGTGTGCCACAACCCGAAGCCCACCACCCGGAAATCGACAGCGGCGTGCACACCCTGAGCGTTCTCGAACAGGCTGCCCTGCACAAGCAACCGCTAACCGTGCGCTGGGCCTGCCTGCTGCATGATCTGGGCAAAGGCCTGACACCTGAGAGCCAGTGGCCCAGACACATCGCTCACGAGCACAAGGGCCTGAGGCTGATCAAAGCGGTCAACGAGCGCTTCAAGGTCCCGCGCGACTGCCAGGAACTGGCGTTGCTGGTAGGCGAATTCCACACCCACGGCCATCGTGCGCTGGAACTGAAGCCGTCGACATTGCTGGAGTTGCTGCAAAGCTTCGATGTTTACCGACGGCCGCAGCGTTTTGAAGAATTCATCAATGCCTGCGAAATGGACGCCCGGGGCCGGAAGGGCCTTGAACAGAGAAGTTATCCACAAGCGGATTATTTACGAGGCGCGGCGACCGCCGCACGCACCGTGGCGATTCAGCCTTTGCTGGAGCAGGGATTCAAAGGCCCGGAGCTGGGCGAGGCCTTGAAGCGCGAACGGCTCAAAGCATTGAAGGCTTACAAGGAAACAGCCTCCTCCTGAGCATCATCGGATCGCCTTCGCGAGCAAGCTCGCTCCCACAGGTTTTGTGCTGACTCTTGTGGGAGCGAGCTTGCTCGCGAAGAGGTCAATCAGGTCACAGCAGATCCGAAGGGGTCAACTGCTCACCACGCCACTCAAACGCCACCGGCGCCAGAACCTGATCAATCTGCGCCTCCGCCCACAGCGTCGCAAAACTTTTACCCACGCCAGGATGCACCCTGTCCGGCGCTATCAGCGACAACGGCCACAGCACAAAGGCATTTTTCAGGATTTCCGCTCGCGGCAGGATCAATCCGTCGAAATTCCCCACCAGATCGCCATACAGCAGCACGTCGATATCCAAGGGCAAGCCCTTGCGATCGGGGGCATAACGACCGTTGTCGGCCTCGATAAACTTCAACCGACGGTCCAGCTCCGTCAACGGCAGATCGGTAAACGCCGACACTACGAAATTGAAAAACGGACCGCTCTTGATCCCCACCGGCTGACTTTCGAACACCGCCGAACAGCGTATATCCACCAGAAAACCGGCAAGCGCTTCCAGCCCCGCCTGCAAATGAGCTTCGCGCTCGACATTACTGCCGAGCCCAAGAAATACCTGAGTTAGCGACATCCGCGCTCGATCTCCACGCCCACGCCCGTTGCAGCCGGGATAGCCCCCGGCTTGGTCAGCTTGAGGCGCAGCCAGGTAATCTTGAATTCGCTCATCAAGACTTCGGCCAGACGCTCGGCAAAGGTTTCAACCAACTGGTACTGCGCCTGCTCGGCGAACGCCTGAATACGTGCTGTCACGCTGGCGTAGTCGAGCGCCAGGGTCAGGTCATCACCCGCCGCTGCCGGGCGATTGTCCCAGGCGAAATTCAGATCAAGACGCAGGCACTGACGGATGCCGCGCTCCCAGTCGTAGGCACCGATCACCGTGTCGACTTCCAGGCCCTCGATAAACACTCTGTCCAAGCACTCTTCTCCGCAGCACGACAAGGGCGCAATGCGCCGTTAGAATCAGGGCGTCCTCGCCCGGAATAGTTAGCATGTTTTGGTTACTGGCGATCCTCGCCTACCTGCTTGGCTCTCTGTCCTTTGCCATTTTGCTCAGCCGCCTGACCGGTAACCCCGATCCGCGAATGAGTGGCTCGGGTAATGCCGGCGCCACCAACATGTTACGCCTGGCCGGCAAAAAACTCGCCGTCCTGACCTTGCTCGGTGACCTCTGCAAAGGCCTGCTACCCGTGTTGGTTGCAGGGCTTGCGGGCCTCTCGGTACAGCAACAGGCCTGGGTCGGCGTCTATGCCGTGATCGGCCATCTGTATCCGCTGTACTTCCGCTTTCGCGGTGGCAAAGGTGTAGCAACGGCTGCCGGCATGCTGCTGGGGCTTTACCCTCCGGCAGCGCTCCTGGCTATCGGCGCATGGCTATTGACCTTCTACCTCACACGCACCAGCTCGCTGGCCGCCCTGATCGCCACGCCCCTGACCCTGCCACTGCTGGCCTGGCAGGAGCCGGGAGCATTGCTGCCCATGAGCGCGCTGACAGCACTGATCGTCTGGCGCCATCGCGGCAATCTACGCGACCTGTTTGCCGGGCGCGAACGGCATTTTTAAATACTTTCGCCGAGTACGCCCCTGACTCACCCGTCTTTACACAGGTGACAACTGCTCCATCGGCCAACGCGCCTGCACGCTGATCGCCAGACTTTCCTGCTGACCGGCCTGTAACCGCTGACATCCGGCAAAAGCGATCATTGCGCCGTTATCGGTGCAGAACTCCGGACGTGCGTAGTAAACGTCGCCCTTCATGTCACCAAGCATTTTCTCCAGGGACACACGCAAAGCCTTGTTTGCACTGACGCCTCCAGCGATCACCAGACGCTTGAGACCCGCCTGCTTCAGGGCACGCTTGCACTTGATGGTCAGAGTCTCCACCACCGCCTGCTGGAAGGCCAGCGAGATGTCGCTGCGTGTTTGCTCGCCGTCGTCCCCAGCGCTGACGCACTGCTGCCACGTGTTCAAGGCAAAGGTTTTCAAGCCGCTGAAACTGAAATCCAGACCTGGCCGATCACACATCGGACGCGGGAACGCGAAACGTCCGGCGACGCCTTGCGCGGCCAATCGTGCGATTTCCGGACCACCAGGGTAATTGAGGCCCATCATCTTCGCCGTCTTGTCGAACGCCTCACCGGCAGCATCATCCAGCGTCTCGCCCAACAACTCGTATTGACCGATGCCATCGACCCGAACCAGCTGGGTATGACCACCGGACACCAACAAAGCGACGAACGGAAATTCGGGTGGTTGCGGCTCCAGCATCGGCGCCAGCAAGTGACCTTCCATGTGGTGCACGCCCAAGGCTGGAATGCCCCAGGCAAACGCCAGCGCCTGAGCGCAGGAAGCCCCCACCAGCAAGGCTCCGACCAGGCCAGGCCCCGCGGTATAGGCGATGGCATCGATCTCGGTCGGCACACAGTCGGCTTCAGCCAACACCTGACGAATCAAGGGCAGCATACGTTTGACGTGATCACGCGAAGCCAGCTCCGGCACCACGCCACCATAGGCGCGATGCAGGTC
>NZ_JBFTLU010000414.1:0-4179 GCF_056396605.1 Pseudomonas sp. 05T35 | reverse complement strand
GCTCAACAGAAGTGCTCAACCTGCCATTCTGCCGACTACATCAACTTCCAGCCTCCCGGCATGAGCCTGGCACAGTGGACTGGGGAAGCGAGCAAGATGCAGCACGTGTATGGTGCTCCGATCAGCGATCAGGATGTGAGCATCATCGGCGCCTACCTTGCGGTGACCTACGGCAGTGCCCATGCGAGCGATGCCGATGTGCAGGCTGCCTCGAACCCATCGGCAGGCCAGACCCCGGCTGCGCCTGCAGCCAAGCCTTAATGCGAAATGATCCCGTGGTCCATTGCGTACTTGACCAAGGCCGCGGGCTTGTCGATGTTGAGTTTGCGACGGATGCTCAAACGATGGGTTTCCACCGTCCGAACGCTGATGTCCAGCTCGCGGGCCATTTCCTTGTTGTTCATTCCCAGCGCCATCTTGCACAGCACTTGACTCTCGCGCGGCGTCAGCTCGTTTTCGGTGTTCTTGTCGGCGATGAGCCGCTGTGCGATCTCCGCACTGTAAAACGTTCCGCCGCTGGCAATCGCTTCAATGGCCGCAATGATTTCCCGTGAAGGTGCGTTCTTCAGCACATAACCGCTGGCGCCAGAACGAACAGACTCGCTCACGTACTCATAGTTGTCGTACATGCTGAGTACCAGAATCTTGAGCAACGGATATTGCTTGCTCAACACCCGGGTCAGCTCAAGTCCGTTCATGTCTTTCAGACTGATGTCGACCAGCAACAGGTCCGGCTGACAGAGCCTCACCATCTCAATCGCTTCGGCGCCACTCTCGGCTTCCCCCACCACTTCCAGGGGGGACATGACCGCCAGCAGCGCCTTGATTCCGTCACGGACCAGGGAATGATCGTCGACCAGGGCGACGCGGATCGGGTAGGACAGGTTCATCAGGGGCATTCACTCTTGTTGTTATTGGCTGAGTCAGTGTTTTGGACCGGGCATTTTCATGGGCAGCAGAACGTCCAGCACACTTCTTCCCGGCGTCGATGCGAGCTCGAATCGGCCACCAAAATGCTCGACCCGTTCGCGGATGTTCCGCAGCCCTATACCGGAGTGGCGGCGTTCGACCTGAGCGACGTTGAAACCGACACCGTCATCGACCACCGTCAGCCRTATGGACTCTTCGGACCCGTGCAGGGTAACGGATACGTTTTGCGCCTGGGCATGTCGTTCGATGTTGGTCAGGCCTTCTTGCACAATGCGAAACAACGAGACCGCTGCCCCATCGACCAGATGACACTCGAATTCGTTGTTGTTGTAGGTCACCACCAGTCCGCTGCGTTGCTCGAACTCTGCGGCAAGTTGACCGATCGCCGCCGACAGCCCCAGCGTGTCGAGCAGTGACGAGCGCAGGTCGTGAGAAAGGCTGCGAACCTCGCCAATCGCGTCTCCCAGGCGCTCCGTGGCCTCTCTTAAAATGCTCAAGCCCCTGTCTTGTCCACTTTCCAGCACATGGCTGGCCAGTTCGAACTGAAACTTGATGGACACCAGTACCTGGCTGATACCGTCGTGCAGTTCACGGGAAACCCGTGATCGCTCTTCTTCTTGCAAGCTGACGATACGCTGGGTCAACCGTTGAAGTTTTTTGTCGGCCAGACGATGTTCGCTGACGTTCAGCGTCATGCCGCTGGCGAAGACGAAAAGCACTGCCACGAGGGCTACGATGGCAATGGCGAGCATCGTTTTGCGGATGCCCTGAGCCACCTCGTCACGCGCCTGCTGTGTTGCACGCTCAACGTCCTCGAGGTAGATGCCGGTACCGAGCATCCAGCCCCAACGATCCAGCATCACGACATAGGCGAGTTTATCGGTCACTTGGCCGGAAGAGGGTTTGTTCCAGGCGTAGCGTTGAAAGCCCTCCCCTGACTCCGCACTTTTCAGTAACGCCTGGATCACCGGAAGACCGTGCGGGTCCTTCATGTCCCACAGGTATTTGCCCACCAGTTCCGACTGTCGCGAGTGCATCAGGCTACGGCCCTGGCGGTCGTAGACAAAGAAGTAGCCATTGATACCAAAGCTGAGCTTACGCAGTTCTTCCAGCACTTGTTGCTGTGCGTGCTCGTCACCCTTGCCGTTGTCGTACAGCGGCGCGATCAGGCTTTGCGCCATTTCGACGTAGTTTTTCAGTTCTGCACGCTTGCTGGCCAGAATGCTGTCTTCGATCAGTTGCGTCTGCTGATCACCCAGTTGGCGGTTCAGGGAAATCACCAACACGCAGATGACCGCAATCGCCAACACCAGCGGCAGAATCCCGAGCGCGACGATTTTATGTTTGAGCTGCATCTCTGCTCCTGACCGGACCGAGGGAAAGCGAAGGCCCGGCATCATATGCCAAAGATACGCGTGTCCAGTAGCGGCGCTGGACGGAATGACCTGTGGCTCAGTAAATGCAAAACCTGTGGGAGCGAGCCGGCTCCGGGCGGCGTTCCGACGATGACTGAATAACATTCAACATTGATGTTGGCTGTCGTACCGCTATCGCGAGCAGGCTCGCTCTCACAAGGAGATCGGTGTCGTCTACGTAGAACTACGCAGACACTGCGTACGTAGTAACGCGGATTTATTTGTAGACGGCATGCGCGGATATTGGGCCAGCTCCGCATAGCGGACACAATTATAAAAATTACCGCCGCAGTCCACTGGCTGTCGGCAGGAGACACGCAATGACCCGTCTGGCTAAACACCTCGCCTGGTTTGCCGTGGCTGTCCTGGGAGCTTTTGCGCTGAGTGTCGTGGCCCTGCGCCGCGGCGAAGCCATCAACGCCCTCTGGATCGTAGTCGCAGCAGTCGCTATCTATCTTGTCGCATACCGCTATTACAGCCTGTTTATCGCCAATAAGGTGATGCAGCTCGATCCCGGTCGAGCCACCCCCGCCGTCGTCAACAACGATGGTCTGGACTATGTACCCACCAACAAACACATCCTTTTCGGTCACCACTTCGCGGCCATCGCGGGTGCTGGTCCGCTGGTCGGTCCAGTGCTGGCGGCGCAAATGGGCTATTTGCCCGGCACGCTCTGGCTGATCGCCGGCGTGGTGCTGGCCGGTGCGGTCCAGGACTTCATGGTCCTGTTCATGTCGACCCGCCGCAACGGTCGCTCCCTGGGCGACATGGTCCGTGAAGAAATGGGCCGTGTCCCTGGCACTATCGCGCTGTTCGGCTGCTTCCTGATCATGATCATCATCCTCGCGGTGCTGGCGCTGATCGTGGTCAAGGCCCTGGCTGATAGCCCGTGGGGCATGTTCACGGTGATGGCGACCATCCCGATCGCGATGTTCATGGGCGTGTACATGCGCTACATCCGCCCGGGCCGCATCGGTGAGATTTCCATTGTCGGCGTGCTTCTGCTGCTGGGTTCAATCTGGCTCGGTGGGCAGATTGCCGCTGATCCGGTCTGGGCCAAGGCGTTCAGCTTCACCGGGATCCAGATCACCTGGATGCTGATCGGCTACGGTTTCGTTGCAGCAGTAATGCCGGTCTGGCTGATCCTGGCGCCGCGTGACTATCTGTCGACCTTCCTCAAGATCGGCACCATCATGGCGTTGGCAATCGGCATTCTGATCACCATGCCCGAGCTGAAAATGCCGGCATTGACCCAGTTTATCGACGGCACCGGACCGGTGTGGAAAGGCGGGTTGTTCCCGTTCCTGTTCATCACCATTGCTTGTGGTGCGGTCTCGGGTTTCCATGCGCTGATCGCTTCCGGCACCACCCCGAAACTGTTGGCCAGTGAAGGTCATGCCCGTTACATCGGTTACGGCGGCATGCTGATGGAGTCCTTCGTGGCGATCATGGCGATGGTGGCCGCTTCGGTGATCGAACCGGGCGTGTACTTCGCCATGAACAGCCCGGCGGCAATCGTCGGCGGTGACGTGGTACAGGTGGCTCAGACTGTCAGCAGTTGGGGCTTTATGATTACCCCGGAAGCCCTGCAAGCAGTGGCCAGGGACATCGGTGAAACCACCGTGCTGGCCCGTGCCGGCGGTGCGCCGACCCTCGCGGTCGGTATCGCGCAGATCCTGCACAGTGTTCTGCCGGGTGAAAACACCATGGCGTTCTGGTACCACTTCGCGATCCTGTTCGAAGCGCTGTTCATCCTGACGGCGGTCGACGCCGGCACCCGTGCCGGGCGTTTCATGCTGCAGGATTTGCTCGGTTCCTTCGTTCCGGCGCTTAA
>NZ_JBFTLU010000413.1:0-5290 GCF_056396605.1 Pseudomonas sp. 05T35 | reverse complement strand
CGCTTGCGACACACCAAATGCCTCGGCGATTTGCGGCAAAAGTCCTGCTGGCACCGTTTCGTTGGCGGTGGCGATAAAGCTCCCCATTGTCAGCGCCAACAGGGCCGCCAATGGGAGACGCCCGGTAGTGAGGTATTCGGTATTGCCCGATGTCGTGAAAGAGCCATTTTCAAATTGCGAAGTCATGACCTGTGCTCAGAGGAATGGGAGAGGTGAGTGTGATGAATTGCTTCGAATTTGATAATTGGTCTACCATTTGATGAATCATCAAATTTGAATTGAATATGGCTACTGACCGATTGGGCGACATGCGTTTGTTTGTCGAAGCGGCAGCACTCGGCAGCTTGTCTGCCGCAGGGCGCAAACTGGCGCTGTCGCCGGCCGCGGCCAGCGCGCGACTTATCAAGCTTGAGGCGGCGCTGCGCACCAAGTTGTTTGATCGCACAACGCGTCAGTTGCGCCTCACGGAAGAAGGTCGGTTTTATTTGCAGCAATGCTGGGTCGCATTGCGGGCTATCGATGAGGCGGAAGCGGGGCTTCAAGCCAGTCAAACAGAGGTGCGTGGCAAGGTACGGATATCCGCATCTGCCGATTTTGGCCGCAATCTTTTAAATGACTGGCTTGAGACATTCAGTACATTGCACCCGGAACTGTGCATCGCGCTGACGTTGTCGGACTCGGTGTCAAATCTGATGCAGGACGATGTCGATCTGGCAATCCGGTTTGGACAGCCGCATGACAGCTCGATGATCGCCAGGCAGTTGGCGCCCAACTGGCGAGTACTGTGCGCTTCGCCTGATTATCTGGCGCGATACGGTGAACCCCAAACCCCTGCTGACTTGCCTGGCMACAAGTTCATCGTGCTGGTGACCTCTGCAGGTCCATTGAACACCTTTCACTTTGTTGTGGATGGTCAGGAATGGAACCACACCGTTCCCATGAGCCAGGCATGGGAAACCAACGACGGCGCCCTCGCGCGCGCATGGGCGTTGGCTGGACATGGCATCGCACGCAAGACCATTTGGGATGCGGCAGCCGATGTCCGTGCTGGACGACTGAAAGTCCTGTTACCTGACTTTTGTGTCCGAGAGGCCGGCGTCTACGCGGTATTACACGGCAATCGTTACCGGATTCCCCGCGTGCGTGTATTGCTGGATTTCCTGACCGACCATTTTGATCGCGCAACCGATGAGCTGTTGTTCGACCTTAAAGCACCTGATGCCTAATAGATGGCGCCTGTTTAACCACGCAAGGTCTTTTGGGCGGACGCTTACTGTCTAGGGCCTGGCCACAAGGTTTGAGAAAATGCGTAAGCGATGGACTTGAAGCTGGAAGCAGGCTGCGGCTTCCGTTTCCCGGATGCTGACCGTTCAGTTGGAAGCGTTGTTTAGCTGCTGAAGCTCAAGTTGCCTGGCAGCACTGGCTTCGAGGTTTGCACGCTCTTGATCCAGATACCGATAAATGCTTTGGAAGTTGGCGATTTTCTGTTTGATTTCTGCCATCTTCTTTTCAATTAACTTAGCGCCGTCAGCACAATCGATCAGCTTGTTGCGCTGCGCATCCAGAATCTCGCCTATTTCCCCCAGGGAAAACCCCATGCTTTGCGCGCGTTGGATAAAGTCCAGATCCTGCAGAGTTTGCGCTGTGTAAACGCGATAGTTGTTAGTTTGCCGCAGCGATGAGATCAGGCCGATTTGCTCGTAGTAACGCAGCGTATGGCGGCTGGCGCCGCTGCGGGCCTCGAGTTCGCCGATTTTCATGAAAACACCGCTTGACTATAGAGTTGGGTCGATAGTTTACGCTTGATTTCTCACCTTGAACAAGGAACAGGGAAATGAGCGTGGAGTGCTTTGTCACAGGGGGTACCGGCTTCGTCGGTCAACATTTGGTGGCGTACCTGAGTGCAAAAGGTCACACCATTCGGGTGTTGATGCGTCGCCCAGAGCGACTAGCTGCACTGCGCGAGCAAGTCGATAATTTGGGCGGGTGCGCAACCCGGGTATTTGCCGTAGCTGGCGATCTGGAACGGGACAACCTCGGGCTGAGTCTTGCTGACCGAGAAGTGCTAAAGCACGCCAGAGTCATATTCCACCTGGGCGCCCACTTCGCATGGGGGCTTTCAGTGGAGCATTCTCGTGCGGTGAATGTGGAAGGGGCAAAGCGTGTGGCGCTGTTGGCGGCTGAGCAAAAAAGCCGTTTAGTGATGATCGGCGGCTACATGCTGAAAAATCATGAACATCTGCAACGCATCGGAATTGATCCTCGTTATCCGGAGTTGACGAATTGGCCTGCCGTATACCGACAGGTCGGTGGTTACGAGGGGAGCAAGCTGGAGGCGCATTTTGCGACCCTGGAGGTCATGTCCGCCAAGGGCGGGGAGATTACCGTTGTCCATCCTGCGACGGTCTGTGGCCACAGCCGCACGGGGCATATCCTTGATGGTCAGCCGCTGGTGGAGCTGATACGCAACCTTGTGCAGGGAAAGCTGACTGCAGTGCCCGGTACCGCCGAGCACTGGCTGCCACTGGTCACCGTGGATTACCTGGTTGAGATAGTGGCGGTTTGTGCTTTTGATCCTGCCATGGTGGGCCAGGAACTGCTGGCGCTTGATGAGCAAACTCCCAACTTGCGAGAACTCCTGGCACAGGTGGCACAACCTTTGGGCTTAAAGTCTCCCAAGCATTACATTTCACTTCGATTGCTGAAGTTGCTACTGAGTATTCCTCCCGTCGCGTGGTTTTTGAATACAAAACCCGAAGCCTTGGACTTTATCCAGACCACTCGTTTTGATACAGCGGCGGTCGAGCAATTTGCCAACAGGCATGGAATAGCCAAACCGGATATACGTCAGTCTTTGCAGCACACTGCAACGTTCGTCAACTCATATTGCATAGCCAAGGGCCAGGCCCTCTGACTTCTCCCTTGGCGGTGACAAGAAGGCGAATGGCGTCCTACTGGGCGATCCAGCTTATGCCACCATAAATACTGGGGTTGGTGGGATCTCGTATCCTCCAACTTTGCGCCGTCGATATAGGGCGGCATTCTATCGAACGACAATTCAGCGACAGGGATCGTCATCAATGCAATCTACTTTCAGCAAAGGCGTCATATTTGCACTCTCCGCTGCGGCACTGAACGCAACGATCGGTGTACTCAGCAAAGTGCTCATGAATGATGGTTTCACCGCTAGCAGTGTCGCTGTCATCAAGACCGTACTGGGTTGCGTGCTTCTCTCGATCTTACTGTTTTTCCTCAAGCGCCCGGCGGCGTCGACTAAATGGACTCAGGCGGCTATTTGCGCATTCCTTGGCATCTTTGTGCTGTTCCATTTCGAAACGTCCGCCTATCGACACTACGCTGCGGCAGGTGTGGTGGTGGTGCTGATGGCCAGTGCCTCAATTTCCTCGATCATTCTGGGGCGCATTTTCCTCAAGGATGCCATCACCGCGAACGCTACCGTTGGCGCCGCACTGGCTATTGCCGGGATCTCGGTGATCTTCGGCGGCGACCTGCAACAGGGCTTTACCCTGCAAGGTGCTGCGCTCGCCTGCATGGCCGGCTCCGGCTATGGGGCCTTTTCGGTTGCCATGAAGCGTATGGGGGTGTCGGGGGGGCTGCACTTCACCCGACAATTGTTGTTCTTTGGCAGCCTGTACCTGCTGATGCCGGCTGCGGCCGATGGTTTCGCGATGGGCGAGCTGTCGCCGCTGGCGATCGCCGCGCTGCTGGCACTGGCCACGCTGCCGACAATCCTGGGCTTCTTCTGCACCACCAAGGCCATCGAGTATCTCAAGCCATCCCAAGTGCAAGCGCTGGAGCTGACCGAGCCACTGTTCGCCGCGCTGCTGGCTTTTGTGGCGCTCAATGAAGTACCGCGCGAAAGCCTGTACGCGGGAGCGGCACTGATCATCCTCGGCCTGTGTTTCTCCAATGAACTAATCCGCTTGGGCAGCAAAGCATCCGTCCCTTCGACCGAGTGAGCTATTTTCGGACTCGGATTTCTCGTAACGACGTGCAAACCAGGTGTTTTCACCCATCAGTATTCGAGCGTTTTGTGCAAACCGACTTTTTCAACAGAATCGGCCGATTGCTGGCTGTCTCGTCCGGCCGGGGGCCGACGCTGGCTTGCGCCCTGTCCACCAGCCGTTGCACCCACTCGGCATCCTGGTTATTGACCACGGCGTAGCGGTCCGGGGGGAAAAAGGTCCAGTGATGGGCGACCTCGACAAGGCGCTTGAGTTCATCGGCAGACACCCAATACGGCGTGTCGACCAATGGCATCGGCGCGCCGCCGAAACGCCGGCCGAGAGGGAGGTTGGTGCCGGGGGCAAAGGCGATCGCCAGTTCCTGGCAGGGTTGCATTTGCTTGTCCTGCGTGGGCATTTTCCCAACCCGTCCATAGTTGAAGCTGCCCGGATATTCTTCCTTGAGCACCAGCCAGTGGCCCGCAGTAGTCTTGGCCAGGACCCATTGCGACACACCGCTGTCTTGCACGCATTCAAGCTTGCCGTTTGTCCATTGCATGAGGGTGTTGCAGTCCGGATCATAATCGGAGGACCACAGGCTGGTGCCAGATACCAGGCTATGGTGCTCAAGCTCGGCCAACCCTTGGTCCGGCATGGACTGCCAGTAGCGTTTGGTCGGGTCGTGGGCATCGCGCAAGAAGTTGCGTAACCCCCAGGCAGCCATGAAGAGCAGCGTCGCGAGGGCAAGCCAGCCAAAGGAGGCTCCGACGATCCGGTCAATATCCAGGCCGGGGGCGAATAACGAGCGATAGAGCAACAGGCCCAGTAAAAACGCGATACCCGGCAGAACAGGGCCAAAGCACAACGGCGGCACTAACACCTCGATCCAGCTGAAGCGGTGCCTGAACGCGTGCTCCCGCGCCCAGGCTTGCTCCTGGGCGAGCATCGGCGCCTGTTCGCGTGGGGCAATGCCAGGGGCGGGTGTCTGAAAGCGCATGGACAGTGTGTAGGGGTCATCTCTCATGGATCAAATCATGCTCTTGAAGTAATCGCTCTTCGGATACTTGAGTCATTCCTGCGACTCAGATCCAGTGACGTCCGACGCAGAATAAGGCGTAAGAATGAAATGCATACCTTCGAGTGACCGCAGTCGAATTCAGTCCGTCGCCAGAGATCACAAACGGCCAACTGCAAAATTACGTAATAAGCCGCCGACATTTACAGAGCAACGCAGGAGAGGTGCGCCTGTAATGCGGGGAATGGCCGCAGCGGCTGAAAAGCCAGAAATGAGTGAGTGATCTGAGCGTTTTGGATCGACTCGCCAC
>NZ_JBFTLU010000412.1:0-4189 GCF_056396605.1 Pseudomonas sp. 05T35 | reverse complement strand
GCGTCTCGGCGATGCTCTTGGCCTGTTTCAGGCGATAGCTGAGCAGCGGCGTGGCGTTGTAGTCCAGCACCAGGAAGTCGGCGTCGGTGCCCGGTTGCAGGGTGCCGATCTTGTCTTCCAGGCGCAGTGCACGGGCACCGCCGAGGGTTGCCAGGTACAGCGATTTGAACGGGCTCAGGCGGGCGCCTTGCAGCTGCATGACTTTGTAGGCTTCGTTCAGGGTTTGCAGCAGTGAGAAACTGGTGCCGCCACCGATGTCAGTGCCCAGGCCCACGTTCAGGTTGTGCTTCTCGGCCATTGGCAGGTTGAACAATCCACTGCCAAGAAAGAAGTTCGAGGTTGGGCAGAAGGCAATCGCCGAACCGGTTTCGGCCAGGCGCGCGCATTCGTCATCGCACAGGTGCACGCCGTGCGCGAATACCGAGCGTTCGCCGAGCAGTTTGTAGTGGTCGTAGACGTCCAGGTAGCCCTTGCGATCGGGGAACAGTTCCTTGACCCATTGAACTTCCTGCAGGTTTTCACTGATGTGGGTCTGCATGTACAGGTCGGGGTATTCGCTGAGCAACTGGCCGGCGAGGGTCAGTTGTTCCGGGGTGCTGGTCGGTGCAAAACGTGGCGTTACCGCGTAGTGCAAACGACCCTTGCCGTGCCAGCGCTCGATCAGCGCCTTGCTGTCGACGTAGCTGGATTCGGTGGTGTCGGTCAGATAGTCCGGGGCGTTGCGGTCCATCATCACCTTGCCGGCGATCATCCGCAGGTCGAGCTTTTCGGCAGCTTCAAAGAACGAGTCCACCGATTGCGGGTGCACACTGCCGAACACCAGTGCGGTGGTGGTGCCGTTGCGCAGCAGTTCCTTGATGAAGATACCGGCGACTTCTTCAGCGTGGGCCTTGTCGGCGAATTGGCTTTCGCACGGGAAGGTGTAGGTGTTGAGCCAGTCCAGCAGTTGTTCGCCGTACGCGCCGACCATGCCGGTCTGCGGCAGGTGGATGTGCGTATCGATGAAGCCCGGCGTGATCAGCGCATCCTGGTAATGGCTGACTTGAATGTCGGCGGGCAGGCTGGCGAGCAGTTCGCAGGCAGGGCCGACGGCGCTGATCTGGCCGTTTTCAGTCACCAGCAAGCCATCTTCGAAATACTCGTAGGAGGCTTCGATACCCACCATGGCTGGGTCGGCGATGCTGTGCAGAATGGCGGCGCGGTAGGCTTTGCGAGTCAAAGGCATTGTCGTTCTCGGTTCGTGGCTTTTTTAGTTCGAGGCGTGGCTGCGGCGCGAGGCGGGCAGCAGTTTGGCAATAGGTTCGGCTTTCGCGCCGTGCTGGCCAAAATTCGCGTTATAGGTGGCGATGATTTCGCCGGCGATGGAGATGGCGATTTCCACCGGCAATTTGCCTTTGACCTCGCCCAGGCCCATCGGGCAGCGCATGCGTTGCAGCACGGCGTTGTCGAAACCGCGGTCGCGCAGGCGGTGTTCGAATTTCACCCGTTTGGTCTTCGAGCCGATCAGGCCGAAGTAGGCGAAGTCGTTGCGCTTGAGGATTGCCGCAGTGAGTTCCAGGTCGAGCTGGTGATTGTGGGTCATGACGATGCAGTAACTGCCAGCGGGCAGGTCGTCGATTTCGTCCACCGGTTCTTCGGCAACGATTTTACGCACGCCATGGGGGATCTGTTCGGGGAACTCGGCTTCCCGCGAATCGATCCAGCGCACGCGGCAGGGCAGGCTGGCCAGCAACGGCACCAGCGCCCGACCAACGTGGCCGGCACCGAATACAGCGATCTGTGCCTGTACCTGGCCCATGGGCTCGAACAGCAGCACCGTGACGCCGCCGCAGCATTGACCGAGGCTGGCGCCGAGGGTGAAACGCTCCAGGTGGGTGTCCTGTTTGCCGCTGGCAAGCATTTCCCGGGCGACCTGCATGGCCTTGTATTCCAGGTGCCCGCCACCGATGGTGTCGAACGCCTGCGTGGCGCTGACGACCATCTTCGAGCCGGCATTGCGCGGCGTTGAGCCGAGCTCTTCGATGATGGTCACCAACACGCAGGGTTCACCCTGGTTTTGCAGGTCGGCGAGGGCGTCGATCCAGTTGTACATGTTCACCTCAACATTTCTGTTGTCTGTTCGGGCCTCATCGCGAGCAGGCTCGCTCCCACATTGGATTTGTACAGGTCCAACAATCAGCACATAACCCTGTGGGAGCGAGCCTGCTCGCGATTGGCCGCGACGCGGTCTTTACAGCGAAGCCAGCTCGGTCTCGGCTTCCACGGCTTTCACCGCCTTCAACTGGCGCATCTGCTCACAGCCCCACAACACCCGCTCCGGTGTGGCCGGTGCGTCGATTTTTGGCTGATGTCGGTARTCGCCCARRCTCGCCACKGCRTCCTTGATYGCGCACCAGACGGMRATGCCMAGCATGAACGGCGGYTCRCCCACRGCCTTGGAATGGAACACCGTGTCTTCCGGGTTCTTGCGGTTTTCCACCAGCTTGACCCGTAAATCCAGCGGCATGTCGGCGACTGCTGGGATCTTGTAGCTGGCCGGGYCGTTGGTCATCAGTTTGCCTTTGTTATTCCAGACGAGCTCCTCCATGGTCAGCCAACCCATGCCCTGGATGAAGCCACCTTCGACCTGGCCCATGTCGATGGCCGGGTTCAGCGAGGCGCCGACGTCATGCAGGATGTCGGTGCGGAGCATTTTGTATTCGCCAGTCAGGGTGTCGACGATCACCTCGGCGCAGGCGGCGCCAAACGCGTAGTAGTAGAACGGCCGGCCGCGTGCCTGGCTACGGTCGTAGTAGATTTTCGGAGTCTTGTAGAAGCCGGTGCTGGACAGCGATACCTGGGCGAAATACGCCTGCTGGATCAGTTCTTCGAAGGTCAGGATCTGATCGCGAACCCGCACGTGGCCGTTGTGAAACTCCACGTCTTCTTCGCTGACCGCATACTTGCGCGCGGCAAATTCCACCAGGCGTTGCTTGATGATTTCGGCGGCGTTTTGCGCAGCCTTGCCGTTCAGGTCGGCACCGCTGGACGCGGCGGTCGGCGAGGTGTTCGGCACTTTGTCGGTGTTGGTCGCGGTGATCTGCACGCGGTCGATTTCAACCTGGAACACTTCGGCCACGACTTGCGCGACTTTGACGTTCAAGCCCTGGCCCATTTCGGTGCCGCCGTGGTTCAGGTGAATGCTGCCGTCGGTGTAGACGTGAATCAGCGCACCAGCCTGATTGAGGAAGCTGGCGGTGAAGGAAATACCGAATTTCACCGGGGTCAGCGCCAGGCCTTTTTTCAGGATCGGGCTGTTGGCGTTGTAGCGGCGGATCGCTTCGCGGCGTTCGGCGTACTGACTGCTTTCTTCCAGCTCGGCGGTGATTTCCTCGAGCATGTTGTGCTCGACGGTCTGGTAGTAATGGGTGACGTTGCGCTCGGTCTTGCCGTAGTAGTTGGCCTTGCGCACGGCCAGCGGGTCGAGGCCCAGATGACGGGCGATGGCGTCCATCACTTCTTCGATGGCGACCATTCCTTGCGGGCCGCCAAAGCCGCGATAAGCGGTGTTCGACGCGGTGTTGGTCTTGCAGCGGTGACCGTTGATGGTCGCGTCGCCCAGGTAGTACGAGTTGTCCGAGTGGAACATCGCCCGGTCGACGATCGACGCCGACAGGTCCGGTGAACAACCGCAGTTGCCGGCCAGTTMCAGCTGGATGCCGTGCAGGCGTCCGCTGTCGTCGAAGCCGACATCGTATTCAATGTAGAACGGGTGACGCTTGCCGGTCATCAGCATGTCTTCGACCCGTGGCAGACGCATTTTGGTCGGCTGGCCGGTCAGGTGCGCGATTACCGCGCAGAGACAGGCGGGGCTGGCGGCCTGGGTTTCCTTGCCGCCGAAACCACCGCCCATGCGGCGCATGTCTACGACGATTTTGTTCATCGAGACGTCGAGCACTTCCGCCACCAGTTTCTGCACTTCGGTGGGGTTCTGGGTCGAGCAGTAGACGATCATGCCGCCGTCTTCGGTCGGCATCACCGAAGAAATCTGGGTTTCCAGATAGAAGTGTTCCTGGCCGCCGATATGCAGCGTGCCTTGAATCCGATGTTCTGCGGTCGCGAGTGCAGTGGTTGAATCGCCGCGCTTGTGGGTGTGGCTGTCCAGCACGAAATGGCGTTTGCGCAAGGCTTCGACCACGTCGAGTACCGG
>NZ_JBFTLU010000411.1:0-10077 GCF_056396605.1 Pseudomonas sp. 05T35 | reverse complement strand
AAGTAATGTTGTTATTCATCTCGATCCTTGAGGTGATGGTTGAATATTGGCGTCTCTTAATTTAAAGGAATGAGGTGAAGTGGGAACTCAATATGTATTGCAAGTTTTGTGAGTTGCTTGGTGAGTTTTGTTCGAGCTCAAATGAAAAACCCGCCAGTTCTAAAAAGAAGTGGCGGGTTTTATGTGTCACTGAAGTTTGAGCTTACTGCCCCGTAGGGCCCACTTCACGCAACGGCTTGCCACGCACCGGGGCGTCGCCCGCGACGTAGTACTTGGCCTTGCTGCGAGGCAGTGGCTGACGACCACGGATCTTGTCGGCGATTTTCTCGGCGATCATGATCGTTGGTGCGTTCAGGTTACCGGTGGTGATCAGCGGCATGATCGAGGCATCGACTACACGCAGACCCTGCATCCCGTGGACGCGACCCTGGCCATCGACCACGGCCATTTCGTCGGTGCCCATTTTGCACGAGCAGGACGGGTGGAACGCGGTTTCGGCGTGTTCACGGATGAACTTGTCGAGTTGCTCGTCGGTTTGCACTTCGATGCCCGGGCTCAGCTCGCGACCACGGAACGCGTCGAGTGCCGGCTGCTGCATGATTTCACGGGTCAGGCGGATGCCGTCACGGAACTCCTGCCAGTCTTGCTCGGTGGCCATGTAGTTGAACAGGATGCTCGGGTGCTGGCGCGGATCCTTGGATTTGACCTGGATGCGGCCACGGCTTGGCGAACGCATGGAACCCATGTGCGCCTGGAAGCCGTGCTCTTTCACACCGTTGCTGCCGTTGTAGTTAATCGCCACCGGCAGGAAGTGGTACTGAATGTTCGGCCATTCGAAGTCCGGACGCGTACGGATAAAACCGCCAGCCTCGAACTGGTTGCTGGCGCCGATACCGGTGCCATTGAACAACCACTCGGCACCAATGGCCGGCTGGTTGYACCARAGCAGCGACGGGTATAGCGAAACCGGCTGGGTGCACGCGTATTGCAGGTACAGCTCCAGGTGGTCCTGCAGGTTCTCGCCGACGCCTGGCAGGTCGTGAACCACGGGAATGTCGAGGCTCTTGAGCAGCTTGGCCGGGCCGACGCCGGAGCGTTGCAGGATTTGCGGCGAAGCAATCGCGCCGCTGCACAGCAACACTTCTTTGCGTGCACGGGCTTCAACAGGTTCTTCGGCGCTGCCCACCAGGTAACGTACGCCGACCGCACGCTTGCCTTCGAACAGAATCCTGTCGGTCAGGGCGTGGGTGACGATGTTCAGGGTCGAACGCTTTTTGGCGATGTCCAGGTAGCCGCGCGCGGTGCTGGAGCGACGGCCTTTAGGCGTCACGGTACGGTCCATCGGACCGAAACCTTCCTGCTGGTAGCCGTTCAGGTCTTCGGTACGCGGGTAACCGGCTTGTACGCCTGCTTCAACCATCGCGTGGAACAGCGGGTTGTTGCCGGCTTTAGGCGTGGTCACGCTGACCGGGCCTTCGCCACCGTGGTAGTCGTTCGGGCCGATGTCGCGGGTTTCCGCTTTGCGGAAATACGGCAGGCAGTCCAGGTAGGTCCAGTCCTCAAGGCCAGGGTTTTTCGCCCAGCCGTCGTAGTCCATGGCGTTACCGCGGATGTAGCACATGCCGTTGATCAGCGAAGAACCGCCCAGGCCCTTGCCGCGACCGCATTCCATCCGGCGGCCGTCCATGTGTGGCTCCGGATCGGTCTCGTAGGCCCAGTTGTAGCGACGGCCTTGCAGCGGGAACGCCAGTGCCGCAGGCATTTGCGTGCGGAAGTCGAAACGGTAGTCCGGACCGCCGGCTTCGAGCAGCAGGACGGTGACGCCTGCGTCTTCAGTCAGACGGGTCGCCAGGGTGTTACCGGCAGAGCCGGCCCCGATGATGATGTAGTCGTATTCCTGGGACATTGAATGCACCCTCTTTGAAGTTGGTCAGGTTCGGCCATGGCGAGCGCTGCGCACTCGATTCGCGAGCAGGCTCGCTCCCACATTGGAATGGGGTCCCTGTGGGAGCGAGCCTGCTCGCGATGACGGCCTCGCAGGCGAAGTAAATTGCGCCTTAGAACACCGAGGCGTAATCGCCCAGCTCGACCTGTACCGATTTGATGCGGGTGAAGTTGTTCAGCGAGCTGATGCCGTTCTCGCGGCCCACGCCCGACTGCTTGTAGCCGCCGACCGGCATCTTGGCGTCGGACTCGCCCCAGGCGTTGATCCAGCAGATACCGGCTTCCAGTTGATGAATCACGCGGTGAGCGCGGTTCAGGTCGCGGGTCACGACGCCGGCAGCCAGGCCGAACTCGGTGTCGTTGGCGCGGGTAGCCGAGCACGCTTTCCATGTGGGCGAAGCTGACCAGCGGGCCGAAGTTGGTGTTTTCGTCTTGCGGGTTGCCGACGCGGATGCGCGCAACGCGTTCCACGATCTTGGCTTCGAAAGCGGCTTTCAGGTGGCTCGGTACGAACACGCGAGTGCCGTTGGTGCAGACCTGGCCGGAGCTGTAGAAGTTGGCCATCATCGCGGTGTCGGCGGCGCGATCCAGGTCAGCGTCGTCGAAAATGATCAGTGGGGATTTGCCGCCCAGTTCCATGGTCACGTCTTTCAAGGACGAACCGGAAGCGCTGGCCATGACCTTCTTGCCGGTGTCGGTGCCGCCGGTGAAGGAGATTTTTTCGATGCGTGGGTGCTCGGTCAGCCAGGTGCCGACTTCACGGCCGCTGCCGGTCAGAACGTTGAACACGCCCGCTGGCAGGCCTGCTTCGGTGTAGATCTCAGCCAGTTTCAGGGTGGTCAGGGAAGTGACTTCGCTCGGTTTGAAGATCATCGCGTTACCGGCCGCCAGGGCTGGAGCGGATTTCCACAGGGCGATCTGGATCGGGTAGTTCCACGCGCCGATACCGGCCACGATGCCCAGGGGCTCGCGACGGGTGTAAACGAACGACGTGGTGCGCAGCGGGATTTGCTCGCCTTCGATGGCCGGCACCAGGCCTGCGTAGTATTCCAGTACGTCAGCGCCGGTAACGATGTCGACGTAACGGGTTTCGGAGTACGCCTTGCCGGTGTCCAGGGTTTCCAGTGCGGCCAGTTCATCGTTGCGCTCGCGCAGGATTTCAACGGCGCGACGCAGGATGCGCGAACGCTCCATGGCCGTCATCGCGGCCCAGATTTTCTGGCCTTTTTCGGCGCTGACGACAGCGCGCTCAACGTCGGCGAAGGTTGCACGTTGCACTTTGGCGAGAACTTCACCGTTAGCCGGGTTGATGGCTTCGAAGGTGGCGTCGCCGCTGGCGTCGGAGTAACCGCCGTCGATGTAAAGTTTTTGCAGTTCGAAACGGGCCATAGAGTCCTCGCAAGTGCATTAGTTATTGGCGTTAACCACTGGGCGTGCCGTACAGCCTGGGCACGTTGATCAGTCGCCGTTCAGGGGCCGAGCGGTTATGTGTGCTCTAGCAGCTCCTGTTTAGCCAGTTGGATATCCATATATTCGTAAGCGATTCGTTGCGCCTGCTCGGTGTCGAAAGCGTCTCCCGACAGCGCGCCGCGCAACCACAAACCATCAATCAGGGCTGCCAGCCCGCGTGCTGCGCTGCGTGCCTGATCAAGCGGCAGCACTCGGCGGAACTCGCAGCACAGGTTGGAATACAGGCGGTGATCGTTGATCCGCTGCAACCTGTGTAAAGACGGTTGGTGCATGCTGGTTGCCCAGAAGGCCAACCAGGTTTTCATTGCCGGGCCATTGACCTGGCTGGCGTCGAAGTTGCCTTCGATAATCACCCGAAGATGAGCCCGCGGGCTGTTATCTCCCAGCGCCAGGCGGCGCGCGGTGACGTTCTCGCTGAGGACGCTCATCAGATACCGCATCGTGGCGGCGATCAGGCCATTCTTGTCCTGAAAATAGTGACTGATGATGCCATTCGAGACACCGGCCAAACGGGCGATCAGCGCAATGCTGGCGTCCCCCATCCCGACCTGATCGACGGCCTGCAATGTGGCTGCGATCAACTGCTGACGGCGGATGGGTTGCATACCGACCTTGGGCATCTTGCACATCTCCTTAGGCCTCCCGGTGGGCGAAAAACGGCTACCGGATTGAGGGCCAGTCTATTTTGTTTTGATTGAACGTTCAATCAACAAAGAATAAGATCTGCGACAAATCGTCGCTGCCTACAGGTTTTTCCTACATGTGGTTGGCGGAAAAACGACATCCGAAAAATGCTCGAAACCCGCACAGGGCATGCTGCGAACCGATTTCAATGGACGCGTTGTATGGGCAAGACGCTCAGGGTCATGCGCTGCGTCATGTACGCGCGCGCGATCATCGAGGTCGGTTTTCAACACGGCTGCCGCGGTTTCGGGCTTTTTTCGGGGTGTCTTTATATCACCCGCAGGTCGGCTGCCAACTAACCGATTGGTCGGGTGCTGCTTTGCCTTGTGTCTTTCTCTCGCACTGCCTGGAGCATCTGTGCAATGAGTTCTGCCTCTCTTATAAAGACCCCACCCGAGAAGGTGGCGGTCAACGGCTGGGTGTTCTACACCTCGACCGCATTGATCCTGCTGCTGACCGCCATCCTCATCGCCGCGCCACAAGAAGCCGGGAGAATGCTGGGGATCGCTCAGGCCTGGTTGTCGCGCAGTTTCGGCTGGTACTACATGGTGGTGATCGCCGCCTATTTGGTATTCGTCGTCGGCCTGGCGTTCTCGTCCTACGGCAAGCTCAAACTGGGCAGCAAGGACGACACTCCGGACTTCAGCTATGGCGCCTGGGCCGGGATGCTGTTCTCGTCCGGTATCGGCATCTCGCTGCTGTACTTCGGTGCATCCGAACCGCTGGATCACTACTTCAATCCGCCGGAAGGCGTGGCGGGCAGCAACTTGGCTGCGCGTCAGGCGGTGCAACTGACATTCCTGCATTGGGGCCTGCACGGCTGGGCGATCTACGCCTTGGTCGGCTTGGCCGTGGCGTACTTTGCATACCGTCATAACCAGCCGCTGGCGTTGCGTTCGGCGCTGTATCCGCTGGTGGGCGAGCGTTGGGTCAAAGGCGCGGCCGGTCATGCGGTGGACGGCTTTGGCATGTTCGTGACCCTGCTGGGGCTGGTGACCAACCTGGGGATTGGTTCGCTGCAAGTGTCGTCGGGTCTTGAGAACCTGTTCGGCATGGAGCACAGCAATACCAACCTGCTGATCGTGATCATTGTGATGAGCACGGTAGCGACCATCGCTGCCGTGTCGGGCGTGGAAAACGGCATCCGTCGTCTGTCCAACCTGAACATCGTGCTGTTCAGCGGCCTGCTGATTTTCGTCCTGCTGTTCGGCCCGACCCTGCACCTGCTCAACGGCTTCGTGCAGAACATCGGCGACTACCTGAACGGGGTGGTGCTGAAAACTTTCGACCTGTACGTGTACGAAGCCGACAACGCCAAATCCGAGCGCTGGTTGGGCCTGTGGACTCTGTTCTATTGGGCCTGGTGGATTTCCTGGGCGCCATTCGTAGGCATGTTCATCGCACGTATTTCTCGCGGTCGTACCGTGCGTGAGCTGGTGGCCGGCGTGCTGCTGATTCCGCTGGGCTTCACCTTGGCCTGGTTGTCGATCTTCGGTAACTCGGCGCTGGATCTGGTGATGAACCACGGGGCGGTGGAGCTCGGGAAGACGGCGCTGGAGCAACCGTCCATGGCGATCTATCAACTGCTTGAGCATTACCCGGCGTCGAAGATCGTGATCGGCGTGTCGATTTTTGTCGGTTTCGTGTTGTTCCTGACCCCGGCCGACTCTGGCGCGGTGATGATGGCGAACCTGTCCTGCAAGGGCGGCAACGTCGACGAAGACGCCCCGCACTGGCTGCGGATCTTCTGGTCGGTAGTGATCACGCTGGTGACCATTGGGTTGCTGTTCGCCGGTAATTTCGAAGCCATGCAAACCATGGTGGTGCTGGCCGGCCTGCCGTTCTCGGTGGTGCTGGTGTTCTTCATGTTCGGCTTGCACAAGGCCATGCGTCAGGACGTGCAGATCGAGCAGGAACAAGCCGAGCTGGCGGCACGTGGTCGTCGTGGTTTTAGCGAGCGTTTGACCCAGCTGGACCTGCAACCGAGCCAGTCGATCGTTCAGCGCTTCATGGACAAACACGTCAGCCCGGCGCTGGAAGATGCGGCGGGGCAATTGCGTACTCAGGGTCTGGATGTGCAAACGTTGCTGGGTAAAGCCAAGCGTTGCATGGGCGTGCGGATCGAGATGGAGGAGGGCAACCCGTTTGTCTACGAAGTGAGCCTGGACGGCTATCTGGCTGCGCCGAGCGAGTCGCCGAACCCGGATGAAGCGCGCACGCGTTACTACCGCGCCGAGGTCGCGATAGCAGTGGGTCAGACAACGTTGATGTTGAATGTAAGACCCTCATCGCGAGCAGGCTCGCTCCCACAGGTCAGTGCACTAACAAAAACGCCGCGATCCTCTCGCGGCGTTTTTGTGTCTGCTGTCTTACCCCAGGTTCTTGCCGAGYAGCGCGTGGTACAGCTCGCTGTCGCCGAGAATCCCCACCACTTTATTGTTGTCATGCAGTACCAGCTTGTTGCCGGTCTGATAACGAATCTGCAGCGCGTCGCGCATGCCGATGTTCGAGTCCACCAGCGTTGGGCGACGGCCCAGGCCTTCCACCGCTTGCCCCGGTACCCAGTTCTGCAGGTCCAGGCTTGAGCCGTTCTGGCGTGCACCCTTGATGGTGTTGCCTTCGGCCAGGTCCAGCCACGAATCGCCGCCCGGATCCAGGCACACCGAACCGTTGATGCGTTTGCAGTTGTCCAGCGTGCGCATCAGGCTGCGACCGCACAGTACGTTCAGCGGGTTGGTGTGCGCGACGAAGGTCCGCACGTAGTCATCGGCCGGGTTGAGGACGATTTCTTCCGGTTTGCTGTACTGGATGATCCGGCCGTCTTTCATGATCGCGATACGGCTACCAAGTTTCAGCGCTTCATCGAGGTCGTGACTGACGAAGACGATGGTCTTGTGCAGCTTGCGCTGCAGTTCCAGCAGTTCGTCTTGCAGGCCTTGGCGAATCAGCGGGTCAAGTGCCGAGAAGGGTTCGTCCATCAGCAGGATGTCGGCGTCCATCGCCAGCGCGCGGGCCAGGCCCACACGTTGCTGCATGCCGCCGGAAAGTTCGTCGGGCTTCTTGTTGCGCCATTGGGTCAGGCCCACCAGTTCGAGCTTGTCATCGACCAGCTGGCGACGTTCCTTCTCGGGACGACCCTGCATTTCGAGGCCGAAGCTGATGTTCTCGCGCACCGTCAGCCAAGGCATCAGGGCGAACTTCTGGAACACCATGGCGATGCGCTTGGTGCGCATCATTTTCAGCTCGGCCGGGGTGCAGGAAGCGATGTCGATCTGGCGGCCTTCATGTTCGACGAACAGCTTGCCACGGCTGACCGTGTTCAAGCCGTTGATGCAGCGCAGCAGGCTGGATTTGCCGGAGCCGGAGAGGCCCATCAGCACGCAGATTYCGCCTTTCTCGATGTCCAGGCTGGCTTTTTCAACGCCAACGATTTGCCCGGTTTTTTTCAGGATCTGGTCGCGGGTCATGCCCTGATCCAGCAGCTTGAGGGCCTCGCGTGGATCCTTGGAGAAGATTACGTCGACCTTATCGAAGCGAATTATGCTCATGCGTCACCCCCTACTTTAGCTTCGGGTTGTTTGCAGATACGGTCGAGCATGATCGCCAGCAGTACGATCGCCAACCCGGCTTCGAAGCCCAGGGCGATATCAGCAGTGTTCAGTGCGTTGACCACAGGTTTGCCCAGGCCGTCGGCGCCCACCAGTGCCGCGATCACCACCATCGACAACGACAGCATGATGCACTGGGTGATACCGGCTGCGATGCTTGGCATGGCGTGGGGCAGTTCAATACGCGAGAGCAGTTGACGGCGCGAGCAGCCAAAGGCCTTGCCAGCGTCCATCAGTTCTTGCGGCACATCGCGGATGCCCAGGTAGGTCAGGCGGATAGGCGCGGCAATCGCGAACACTACCGTTGAAATCAGACCCGGGACCACACCCAGACCGAACAGGGTCAGGGTAGGAATGAGGTACACGAACGTCGGTACGGTCTGCATCAGATCGAGCACCGGACGCATCAGCGTGTAGAACATCGGTTTGTGCGCGGCGACGATGCCCAACGGCACGCCGATGATCACGCAGACAAAGGTAGCGAACAGAACCTGGGCGAGGGTTTCCATGGTTTCCTGCCAGTAACCCAGATTGAGGATCAGCAGGAAGGAGGCGATCACGAAAGCGGTCAGGCCCCATTTGCGTTGGATGAAGTGAGCCAGCAGTGCGATCAATCCGATCAGTGCCAGCGGGTTGAACCAGGTCAGCGCAAACGTCACGCCGTGGATCATCGTTTCCAGTGTCGTGGCGATCGCATCGAATGTGCTGGCGCCGTGTTGCGTCAACCATTCAACGAAGGCAGCGATGTACTGGCCTAAAGGGATTTTCTGATCAATCAGCATGGTAGTGAACGTCCGCATGCGAGGAAAAAAACAGCCCGGGCGAGCGAACTCGCCCGGCGTCAACGATTACTGTGCAAGCTTGGCTTTCACGGCTTCCAGGCCAGGTTTACCGTCAATGGTGGTCACGCCAGCGAGCCAGGTATCGAGTACCTGTGGGTTCTTTTTCAGCCAGGCCTTGGCAGCTGCTTCAGGCTTCATCTTGTCGTCCAGGATGTTGCCCATCAGCGAGCTTTCCATGTCTACGGTGAACTCCAGATTCTTCAGCAACTGGCCAACGTTGCTGCATTCCTGGGTGTAGCCCTTGCGGGTATTGGTCAGGACTGTCGCCGCACCGAAATCCGGGCCGAAATAATCATCGCCACCGGTGAGGTACTGGATCTTGAAGCGCTTGTTCATCGGGTGCGGTGCCCAGCCCAGGAACACCACGGCGGTGTTGCGCTTCTGAGCGCGGTCGACCTGGGAGAGCATGCCGGCTTCACTGGACTCGACCACTTTGAAACCAGCGTCTTTGAGGCCGAAGGCGTTCTTGTCGATCATACTCTGGATCAGGCGGTTGCCATCGTTACCCGGCTCGATCCCATAGATTTTGCCGTCGAGTTCTTTCTTGAATTTGGTTATATCGGCGAAGTCATGCAGGCCTTTGTCGTAAAGCGCTTGTGGCACCGCCAGGGTGTACTTGGCGCCTTTGAGGTTGGTGCGCACGGTTTCCACGGTGCCGGCATCGCGGTAGGCCTTGATGTCGTTTTCCATGGTCGGCATCCAGTTGCCGAGGAACACGTCCATGTTCTTGCCGTCGGCCAGGGACTTGTAGGTCACCGGAACGGAAATCATGGTGGTCTTGGTCTTGTAGCCCAGCGCGTCGAGCACGACGCTGGTGGTCGCGGTGGTGGCCGTAATGTCGGTCCAGCCGACATCGGAGAAGTTTACGGTGCTGCACTGCGCCGGTTCTGCGGCATGAGCCAGAAGCGGCAGACTCAGCATCGCGGCCAACAACAACGACGGGGAACCTATTTTCATGGGTGGACTCCTGAGTGTTTTTTATGGCGGTGTTCTGACCGCACTTATGAGTGTTGCGGTTGGTCGGCGTTATGAAGACTGCTCTACCACAGCGCCGTGCAATCGAGTCGAGACTGATCATGGACCAGTGAAATTCTGACGCCTACAGGGTGCGTCGTATCCAGTACAGGGATGGTCGCTTCCAGTGTCGGTGAGGTCGTTTACAGCTTTTTTCAGCGCTTTTTAGTCCTCTGAACTGTAAAAAAACGGCCAAAATATGCCGTCTGCGGCCAGCGGCGTTAGTGGACATGGGTACGTCGGTGTGAGACGTCGAACGACATCGCAAAAGCCCGATGATGGGTTATCTCGGCGGATCGCAGCTTGAGCGTAGCAGCTCCGTCACCGGGTGCTTTGACACCTGGAATCTGCTCATCGAGGAGTCTCGCAAGTCATGGCTATCAGTGTTTTCGACCTGTTCAAAATCGGTATTGGCCCCTCTAGTTCCCACACGGTGGGGCCTATGCGCGCTGCGGCGTTATTCGTCGAGTCGCTGCGCGAGAAGGGGCTGCTGGAGCAGGTGCACCGGATCGAGG
>NZ_JBFTLU010000410.1:0-4215 GCF_056396605.1 Pseudomonas sp. 05T35 | reverse complement strand
GCTCATGATAAAACGCCACGCCAAGCAGGACGCTATCTCATTAATCCATCGGAAGGATTCGCTACACGCTGACACGCCAAACCTCGCCCGTATCTTCCGTTCAGAAAAACCGCACATACCCTTGTGGCGTTTTCTGCGGACGCGTGTGGCAGCCTGAAAAATCGTCAAAACTCAATAAAACACTATAAAAATCAAGCCAATCAGTTGATTAAGCCACGCTATTACATAGGGCATGGATAAGCCCCCTGTTGCCGTAACAACAAGAGGCTTTAGCACTGTTGTACCAAAACAACCCGTCTATCGTTCCACGCAGAAAAGAAAGGAAAACTTGCATGCGTACTCAAGTAGCCAAACGCAACACCCTACTCTGGAAGTCCGCCGTTGACTTTGTTAAACGTCGGTACATGAAAGCCTTTAACGCCATCATCGAGCCATCTCCCGAGTACTTTCTAATCGTATTCGATAACAATGACTCCATTCAGTCGTGTGCCGGTTTTAGTTTCGCCAAGTCAGGCCCTCTATTGTCCGAATGTTATCTGGACTCACCGTCCGAGGAGACGCTGTCGCGCATCACCAACACCCGGATCGAACGCGACAGCATCGTCGAAATCGGCAATACCGCATCGATCAATTCAGCTGCCGGCCAGACCCTGTTCAACATGCTCTCAATGGTGACCTGGTGCATGGGCGCACGCTACGTGCTGTGCACCTGTACACCCCAATTGATCAAATCGATGGGCCACTGCAACGTCRAGGTCAACAAGATCTGCGATGCCGACCCGCAACGCATGACTCCCCAAGCGGAAGTCGAATGGGGGTCCTACTACGAGCAGACGCCCATCACCGGCTACATCAAGCTGAGCGAGATGAAGCATCACTATCACGAGACCGTCCTCAAGACCGTTTTCCGACTCGACGTGCAGAGTGAGCAAGCAGCATGACGCATTTCGTCGAAGACTTGCTGGCCCAGGCCCAACGCACACCGGATGCCGTCTGCGTCGTCGATATTCCTGCGGCGGACGGCACGGGCGGGCGCCGCCTGACCTACACCCAGGTGCTGGAACATGCCCGGCAGCTTGGGCAACACATGAACCGTCAGTTCACCGACGAAAAGCGCACCATCGGCATTGTCATGCGCAACAGCAGCGACTGGGTCATTGCCGACTTCGCCTGCCTGCTCTTCGGCTTCACCTCCTTGCCGCTGCCGTTGGGTTTCAGCAAGTACCAGGCCGAACACCTGGCCTTCGAATGCTCGGGCTTCCTGGTCGATGACAAAGGCCGGGAAACGCTGGAAAAGCGCTGGGAAATCGACCTGAACGCCAGCCGCCTGATCCATGTGCCCAGCGCACTCGAGACCTCGCTTGCGGTGCCTGCGGGCCCAGGCTTCATCGACAGCGCCGATGCGGAATGGACCTGCAAAGTCATCCACACCTCCGGCACCACCAGCAAGCCCAAAGGCGTGAAGCAAAGTCTCGGCGGACTGAGCGCCGTGCTGCAATCGCTAATCGATGTGGTCCCGGCCGCCGTGCAGAAACGCTACCTGTCGGTGGTGCCGTTGAGCCTGTTGATCGAACAGATCACGGCGGTCTACCTGCCGCTGCTGTCCGGCGGCACGGTGTACTTCCTCGACGAGCAAACGCCGCTGATCGGTGAGGCGGGCTACAACACCTCGGCGATTCTGGCGCAACTGCTCAGAACCCGGGCAAGCGCGGTGACCGTACCGCCGATCATGCTCGACGTGCTCCTTGAAGTGGCCGAGCAGAACACTGACGCGGAGCTGCTGTCGTTGCTGCGCAACGAGTTGTACATCACCGCCGGTGGCGCTCCGATCAGCAGCGAAAAACTGCAGCGCCTGAGCGCGCAGGGTATTCAGGTTCATCAAGGTTACGGATTGAGCGAGAACGGTTCGGTGGTGAGCGTCAACACCCCGGCCAACAGCAAGCTCGGCAGCGTTGGCAAACCCCTGCCGCACGTCCAGGTCCGGGTGACGGATCAGCAACGGGTAGAAATCAAAAGCAGCTCGATGTTCCAGGGCTACTCGTGGGTCGATCCGAGCGCCTGCTCTTTCACCGAGGATGGCTGGCTGCGCACCGGTGATATCGGCGAGTTCGATGACGAGGGTTTCCTGTTCATCACCGGACGCGAGAAAAACATCATCTGCCTGCCCAATGGCCGCAACGTTTCTCCGGAACAAATCGAGCTGGAGTTCAAAGAGCAAACCGGCGTGAACGATGCGCTGATGTTCATGACCGCAGATGGGCAACTGGCGATCATGCTCAGCGTCGGACCGCAATTCGATCACCAGCATACCCAGGACTGGGCGCAACAGCGCTTCTCGGAAGTCGAGCTGCCGCAGGCCATCTGGCCACTGGCGCCGGACACTCCGCAGTTGCAAAGCCTCTACGCCCTCAATGGACCGGCCCGTAGAGCCCACGCCACCGACCTGCATCGTCAGACATGTACTCACTAAAGGACTAGCGACATGACTCAATCCATTTATCAGGCGAGCGTCATCACCGATCGCGCGTATGCCTTGAACGCCGACACTGCGACGGTTTTCGAAGAGCTTTCGAACGCCGGCGTGATTATCTTCCGCAACTGCATCCAGTCGCTGGACGAGTTCGGTGCCTTCGTGAAAAAACACAGCTCGCGCCTGAGCCTGGACCCGGGCCGCGTGATCGCCAAAGGCGTCGCACAACTGGTCGACGCCGGCACCGACGCCGTAGGCCTGCACTGCGAAAACGGCAACGCGCCGATCTGGCCCGACCTGACGTGGTTCTTCTGCGAGATCGCCCCCACCAAAGGTTCGCAAACCACTTTGTGCGATGGGGTGAAGGTTTACCAGGAACTCAGCGAAGAGGCCCGTCAGCGCTTCGAGAACACCCGTATCCGCTACCGCCGCACGGTGACGGGCGAAAAGTGGCGCAAGATCGTCAGCTACTACAAACCGGAAATCCAGCAGCTGGAAGACGCCAGCTTCGAGCACCTGAACGAGATCATCGGCCAGGACCCCAACACCCGGATGGAATACAACCCGGACACCGATTGCGTGGCCTATGCCTACAGTGTCCCGGCGTGCCAGATCTCCAGCTTCTGTGAGCATCCGGCCTTCGCCAACAGCATTCTCGGGCCGTCCTTCAACTACGAAAAACCGGTGATCGATTTCGAGAACGGCGAAGAGATTTCCGCCGACCTGCTGGCGGAGATTACCGAGGTCACCGAACGCAACACGCACTCCGTGGGTTGGCAGGACCTGGACCTGGTGATGATCGACAACCGTCGGGTCATGCATGGCCGGCAGGCGATCATCGATGACCAGCGTCGCATCTTCAATGCGCTGAGCTATCGGTAATGCTCGCCATGACGAATCACTCATCGAAGGCCTGTACGAGCGTTTCGTCGACAACCACGGTCATCAACTGATTGACCGCAACGGCGACTTCAGCCTGTAGGTGCCGAAGTCGTGCGCTCGATCCCCGCATCGGCGCACGGCTCGTTGTGCGCGCCCCCCATCGGCACCTATCACCTACCGCCATGCGCAGGCCCGCAACGCCTACGGCAAAGCCTCGCCCGCCAAACACGGTGGCATCACCGCCGGTAACCCGCTGTCACGCAACCCGGCGCAGATGCACCGCCGCACCTTGATCGAACAATTGCCACCCGCCCCGCTTGAGGATCAAGTTTGTGGCCAGGACCGATTGAAGGTCTCGGGGCTCTTCAGACCGGTGTAATGCGATAAGCGCAACGGCGGGCATTCATCAGAATGTGCTCCACACGTTCAACCCTGGCTTGCAGAACCTGCTCGAACACATTCAATTCGGCACGGCAGAAACCCTGGCACGCGGTCGCCGCCGCGCAGATCGGGCAATGGTTTTCGATCAGCACAAAAGCCCCCCGGCGTGAACAACATCACGTCAAATCAAGGAATCAGAAATTTCCTCTTGTGCTCTCCCTCGGCCAATCAGCCAGCGTTGAAATGCCCGACATTGCGTTTTCTGCAAAGTGTCCGGGTGCCTACTCAGGTCATACGGCGAAGGAAGAGGCATGGCTCGCTGCYAGGGAATGATCAAGCGCCCCTCATTGATGTCACCTGGGGCACCTTCCAGCTCAAACCATTCGGCCCAAGAGAGGGGGTGAATCAAATTTCGGCTCTGGTTTGCAGCCGTTTCCTAAGCACACCCTATTGTTACCGAACGTCCCGGCGCGACGTAATTC
>NZ_JBFTLU010000409.1:0-4220 GCF_056396605.1 Pseudomonas sp. 05T35 | reverse complement strand
CGAGCTTGCTCGCGATGAAGTTGACGCGGTGGCGCTACTTCCAGAGATGGATCGGCCAGCCGGCCTTTTCGGCGTGTTCGAGCAGCACCGGATCCGGATTGACCACATGCGGATAGTCGACTTTGATCAGCAACGGCAGATCGTTGCGTGAATCGGAATAGAAACTCGCGCCTTCAAGGTTCTCCTCTTCGGCGTCCAGCCACTCCAGCAAGCGAGTGATCTTGCCTTCGCGATAGGTCAGGGTGCCAACCGTTTTGCCGCTGTAGACCCCGTGAGTCACTTCCAGGTCGATACCGAGGATCTCGTCGATGCCCAGGCGTTCGGCGATGGGCTTGACCAGATGTGTGCCCGAAGCGGAGATCACCAGAATCCGGTCGCCGGCCTTGCGGTGTTCGGCGATGGCTTTGCAGGCGTCGCTGAAAATGATCGGTTCGATGAAATCTTCGACCCATGGGGCCACAAGGTGCTCGATTTCTTCCGGGGTGCGTCCGGCCATCGGCTCCAGGCTGAAGGTCATGTAGTCCTCCATGGCCAGGTGGCCCCTGCCATAGGCGTCCATCAATTCCTTGTCGCGACGCAGGAAGGATTCGCCGTCGACCCAGCCGAGGCGGGCCATCTGCTCGCTCCACAGTGAGGCGCAGTCGCCATGGATCAGGGTTTCGTCCAGATCAAAAATTGCCAAAGCCATCAGTGCTGCTCTCTCTTTAACAGTGTGCACAGCGAAAACATCAGGCTACCTCACACAGGGCGGTCGGATCGATGGAAAGTGCCAGTCGCTGACCGTCGGCATGCAGGTCAGCCGCCGAGCGGTTCAGCACGTCCACCACCAGTTCTACGCCGCGAGCCTCGACCCGATAGCGGATCACGTTGCCGAGCAGGCTGTGGCTGCGGATAAGCGCATCCGGTTCGCCATTGCGGCTGAGTTCGATAGCTTCCGGGCGAATCGCGATGCGGCCATTGATCGGACGTTGCAGCAGCTTGCTGGCGCTGGCGGCATCGAGCAGGTTGTAGTTGCCGATGAAGCCGGCGGCAAACACATCGACCGGAGCGGTGTAGAGTGTTTCGGCATCGCCGCTTTGGACGATCCTGCCCTGGTTCATCAGGAAGATCCGGTCGGACATGGTCAGGGCTTCTTCCTGATCGTGCGTCACGAAAATCGTGGTCAGCCCCAGCTCACGCTGGATTTGCCGGATCTGCTCGCGCAGGTGTTTGCGGATTCGAGCGTCGAGTGCCGACAGCGGCTCATCGAGCAGCAGCAAGCGGGGGCGGGTGACCAGCGAGCGGGCGAGGGCCACGCGTTGGCATTGGCCGCCCGACAGTTGATGCGGGTAGCGGCTGGCGAAGTCGGTCAGTTCAACCAATTGCAGCACTTCGAGCACGCGCTTGCGGCTGTCGTCGGCGTTGACCTTCTGCATGCGCAAACCGAAGGCGACGTTCTGCTCCACGGTCATGTTGGGGAACAGTGCGTAGCTCTGGAATACCATGCCGATTCCGCGTTTCTGCGGGCTCAGCGGCACCAGGTCATGGCCGTCGAGCAGGATCTTGCCGCCATCCACCGCGGTCAGCCCGGCGATGCAGCGCAGCAGGGTCGACTTGCCGCAACCGGACGGGCCGAGCAAGGTGACGAACTCGCCTTTCTGGATTTCGCAGTTGATGTCGCTGAACACCGGAGTGCCGGCGGAGCCCGTTTGCGAGTAGCTTTTTTGCAGGTGTTGGACGCTGACATAGCTCATTGGCTTTTGTCCTTGTTCAAGATATTGGCAGCCCAGGTCAGAACCAGCACAAAGAAAAAGTAGGAAATCACCAGCGCGCTGGTGAAGTGACCGCTGCTGTTACGCATGTTGTTGAGGTAGACCTGCAGCGTTTCGTAGCGCGTACCGACGAGGATGTTGGCGAACACGAACTCACCGAAGAGGAACGAGAACGACAGCAGCAACGCGACCATCAAGCCCTTGCGCAGGTTCGGCAACACCACCAGGAACGCCGCTTGCCAGGTGCTGGCACCAAGCAGTTGGGCGGAGTCCATCAGGTCACTCAGGTTGATCGCTTGCAGGTTGTTGGTGATCGCCCGGTACATGAACGGCAGCGCCACGGTGAAGTAGCAACCGACCAGAATCCACGGTGTACCGACCATCGCGAACGGTCCCGAACCGTAGAGCTGCAACAGCCCCACTGATGACACCACGGGTGGCACTGCGAACGGCAGCAGGATCAGGATGTTCATCAGCGCGTCGAGCTTCGGGAAGTGGTAATGCACCACGAACAGCAGCGGCAGGATCAACACCACCGACAGAATCAGCGCACCCACGCAGACCAGCAGTGATTGGCCAAAGGCGCCGAGAAAACGCGGATCGCTCCACAGCTGGATGTACCACTTGAAGGTAAAGCCGCTGGGCAGAACGGTGGCCGACCAACTGCTGGCGATCGAGTAGATCAATGTTCCGGCCAGCGGCAGCAACAGAATGGCAAACAGCAGATAAACCACGACCCGGTGATAGACACCGACGGGGCCCAGTTCAGCGCGAGACATGGTAGCTCCTCTTCAACAGCAACTGATGGACCACGGTCACCAGGGTCATCAACGTCACCAGTACAACGGCCAGGGCACTGGCCATGTTCGGGTCCAGGGAAATGTCGCCCGAAACCATCGCCGCGATGCGGATCGGCAGCACGTTGAAGTTGCCGGTGGTCAGGGCGTAGACCGTGGCGTAGGCGCCGAGGGCGTTGGCCAGCAGGATCACAAAGGTGCCGAGCAAGGCCGGGGTCAGTACCGGCAAACCGATATGTCGCCAGAACTGCCAGCCGTTGGCGCCGAGCAGGGACGCCGATTCGCGCCAGTCTTCACGCAGGGCGTCGAAGGCCGGGTACAGCAGCAACACACCGAGGGGAATCTGGAAGTAGGTGTAGAGGATGATCAACCCGGTTTTCGAGTACAGGTTGAAGTCCTGAATAATCCCGGCCTGCTTGAGCATGATGGTGAAACTGCCGTTGAACCCCAGCAGGATGATGAACGCAAAGGCCAACGGGACGCCGGCGAAGTTGCTGGTCATGTTGGCGAAGGCGTTGACGAAGTTGCGCAGCTTCGAATCGACCCGGCGCAGCGAGTAACTGCCGAGGATTGCAATGACGATACCGAACACGCTGGACCAGAAGCTGATCTCGAGGCTGTACTGGATCGCCTGCATGTAGAACTTCGAGCTGAAGATCTTGTTGAAGTTGGCCAGGCCCCAACCGAACTCTTCCGATTGCACACTGTTGATCAGCACCCAGCACAGCGGGGCGATCTGGAACACGATAAAGAAAATGGCGAAGGGCACCAGGCACAACGCCGCCAGCCACTTGCCGCGGGTGATTGAATTCACTTGAGCAGCTCCCGGCACACAGGTTTGTCGTGGGCAACACCCAGCAACTCGCAGACAGTGCCACACAGTTCGGTTTGTTTCGGGGCTGCATGGGGATTGAAGCTGAAGGCATCGCCGATGACGAACAGCGGTACTTCACGTTCTTCGGCCAGCAGGCCGTTGTGGGAGCGGTCGTTGTTCATGCCGTGGTCGGCGGTCACCAGCACCTGATAGCCGGCGTCGAGCCAGCCTTGCAGGTAGTCGGCGAGAATGATATCGGCCGAGCGGGCGCTGTTGCGGTACTGCGCCGTGTCGAGGCCGTGCTTGTGTCCGGCGTCGTCGATGTTCATGGGGTGAACCAGCAGAAAGTTCGGCGCATGGCGCAGGCGCAGGTTCTCGGCGTCGGCGAACAGATGCGAATCGGGGTAGTGATCGGACCAGTAGAAATGCGCGTGCTGGATCGGCAGTTCAGTGTTGTCGGTGTGACGGTCGCGGGCAGCCACGAATGGTGAACGGTTATACAGTTCGCTGACCCAGTGGTAGGCCGCAGCGGCGGTGCTGAGCCCGGCGGCGGTGGCGTAGTGGAACACGCTGCGCTGGTTGGACAGGCGTGACACGTTGTTGTGGACGATACCGCTGTCGATCGGGGTGACGCCGGTCAGGATGCATTCATAGAGCGGGCGCGACAGGGACGGCAGTTCGCATTCGAGTTTGTAAAAGGCTGCGCGTCCTGCGCCGACATAAGCCTGAAGATGTCCCATGGCATGCCGCGCGACCTCGTAGTTCAGGCCATCGAGCACCACAAGGATGACGTTGTGCTTCATGGGGGCAAAAACTCCGCAAAACAGAAATCTTGAGATCAACTCAATCTACTGTGGG
>NZ_JBFTLU010000408.1:0-7212 GCF_056396605.1 Pseudomonas sp. 05T35 | reverse complement strand
CCCTTGGCGTAGCGCGTGGAGAACAACAGCCCCGGAATGCCCACGGTAGCAAAGTCAAAATCGTAGCGGGCGTGCCAGGCGCGTTCCCTGGTTTGTGAAAAGTTGCTCAGTTGGTATTCGGTGAACAGGTAGGTGTTGCTGCCGTCGACATACGCAAACGGCGTTTCACCGTACTGCTGCTGGAAGCCACCACCGATGGAGTGTCCGGCAATCGCATACATGAAGCGCGTGCTCAAGGCGCGGTTGTCGACGGTGCCGGCCAGGCCTGCACCGGCGGCGTCGGCGCTGAAATAGCGGATATCGCTTTTCAGGGTGCCGCCGCCCAGCGCCAGGCTGTGCTTGAGACCGACATAGTGCTGCTGATAAATGTCCTCGAGCTGCGCGTAGTAATAGCTACCCGTCAGCGTTGGGTTGAACCGGTAATCAGCGCCGCCAAAACGGAATTCATCGCTTTTTGCCGAGCTCTTGTAAGCGCCGTTCTGGCTGGTCAGCCCCATCTTTTCGTAGTTGGTCKATTCCCGCTGTTTGACCTGATCGATCTGMCCGCCGCGTAAGGTCAGGCCCTTGATGTCGCTCGAGCTGAGCAGGGCGCCTTCGAAGCTCTGCGGCAACACTCGGCTGGTGTTCGGTTGCAACAGCGGCAGGTCGGGCAGCAAATGGCCGACACGCAGCTCGCTCTTGGCAACGCGGGCCTTGGCGGTCAGGCCTACCTTGGAATAGCTGTCGTGGGCACGCCTGGCGTAACTCGGTTTACCCGGTTCGGCTGTGCTTTCTCGGGACAACAAACCGCTGCCGGAGCGATCCGGGCTGGAGTCGAGCTTCAGTCCGAGCATGCCGAGTGCGTCCAGGCCAAAACCGACCGTGCCTTCGGTGTAGCCCGACTGCAGGTTCAGCAGAAATCCCTGGGCCCATTCATCACGCTTGGACTGGCCATTACCTTCGCGGTAGTCGCGGTTGAAGTAGTAGTTTTTCAAGTCCAGCGTGGCCTTGCTGTCCTTGAGGAATTCCGCTTCGGCGGCCATCGGCAGCAGGCTGGTGCCGCCGATCAAGGTCAAGTGCTGCATGAGTCGTGCGTTCATGGTGTTGGCTCCTGTGAGGGCTTGTTGTTTTTTTTGGGGGCATGGCTTCGCCATGGGCGCATTCAGTGGTGTCTGAAAGCGCCCTAGGTGAGGTCAGTAATGACTAAGGCGTGGGCTGCAGGTTTTCGGGTTTTGGTCGCAGCCGGTAACCGCCGCTTGCCAGTTGTTCCAATGGACTGGCCGCTGCCAGCAATTGGCGGGTGTAGGGATGCAAGGGCTTATCGAAGACCGCTTCGCGACTGCCGATTTCCACGATATGGCCCTGGTGCATGACCGCCACTCGATGGGCGATGCGTTCGACGGCCGCCAGGTCATGGGAAATGAACAGGCAGGCAAAGCCGTACTGCGCCTGCAAGCGCTCGAACAGTTCGAGGATCTGTTTCTGGATGGTCATGTCCAGCGCCGAGATCGGTTCGTCGGCGATCACCAGTTGCGGGTGCCGCACCAGCGCTCGGCCGATGGCCACCCGCTGGCGTTGTCCACCCGACAGTTGATGGGGAAAGCGCTCCATGAACGCTTCCGACAAACCGATATCCACCAGCGTGGTGGCGACACGCTGACGTTTTTGCTCCTCGCTCAGCTCCGGCAGATGGCGCAACGGTTCGGCGAGGGTTTCGCCAATGCGCATCCGCGGATCGAGGGACGAGTAGGGGTCTTGAAAGATTATCTGGCATTGCAGCCGATGATCACGCTGACCGGCCTTGAGGATATCGACGCCCTTGAAACGAATCTCGCCGGCACAGGGCTTGACCAGTCCCACCAGTGCGCGGCCCAGTGTGGTTTTACCCGAACCACTGCCGCCGACCAATGCCAGGGTTTCACCGGGTGCGATGCTCAGGTTGGCACTGTGAACGGCGCGCTTGGGTTGCGATTGACCCCAGAACCGCGCCTGACCCGGATGCTCGATGCTGACACCGGTGATTTCCACCAGCGGTTTGTCGGTCGCTGGCAACGCGGCCAGTTCGCCGCGCTTGGGCAACGCTTCGAGCAATTGGCGGGTATAGGCGTGTTGCGGTGCCAACAGGATGTGATTGATCGAACCTTGCTCCACGGCCTGACCGTGGCGCATGACCACCACCTTGTGGGCGYAACGCGCCACCAGCGACAGGTCGTGGCTGATGAACAGGATCGCCGTGCCTTGCTCGCGGGTCAGCTCCAGCATCAGCTCGATCACGTCCAGTTGCGCCAGGCAGTCGAGGGCGGTGGTGGGTTCGTCGGCAATCAGCAACGCCGGGCGCAGCAGCATCACCGAAGCGAGCATGATCCGCTGGCGCATGCCGCCGGAAAACTCATGGGGATAGGCGCTCAGGCAGCGCTCGGGGTCGGTGATGCCGATACGCGTCAGCATGTCCACGCAGCGTTGGCGAATCTGTGCCTTGCCCAGGTCGGTGTGCAGGCGCAGACCTTCGGCCATTTGCTCGCCAATGCGGATGGCCGGGTTGAGCGAAACCATCGGTTCCTGGAACACCATGCCGATTCGCGCACCGCGGATATCACGCAATTGCGCACAGCTCAGCTGATTGAGGTCCTGGCCTTCGAAGCGAATCGCACCGCCACAGACTTCCATCGGCAGTGGCAGCAGGCCAATCGCTGCGCGAGCGGCCATGGTCTTGCCGCTCCCGGATTCGCCCACCAGCGCGACAATCTCGCCAGGTGCGACGGTGAAACTCAGGTCGTTGACCGCCAACGGGCCTTCGGCGCCAGCGCGGATCAGCAGGTGGTCGACTTCAAGCAACAGTTTTTGACTGGGCATGATCAACGGCTCATTCGAGGGTCGAGGCGGTCGCGCAGGGCGTCGCCGAACAGGTTGATGGCGACCAGCGCCAGGGCGATGAACAACCCCGGGAACAGGCCGAGCCAGGTGGCATTGGCAATGTACGGGCGGCTGGCGGCGAGCATGTTGCCCCAGGTCGCTGCGGGTGGCGGAACACCCAGGCCGAGGAAGCTCAAGGCGCTTTCCGACAGCAGCGTCCAGCCGAACATGCTTGTGGCGAGCACGCACAGTGGCGCGACACAGTTGGGGGCGATGTGCCGATACAACGTGTAGAACTCGCTGTTGCCGATGACCCGTGAGGCCTCGATGAACTCGCGTTCTCGCAGCGACAGCACGCTGCCACGTACCACCCGAACCACCGACGGCGTGTAGGCGATGCTCAAGGCCAGAACGATGCCGTACTGGCTGGCCCCGATGATCGCCATCAAGCCCAACGCCATCAGGATGCCAGGGAACGCGAGCAATGCATCGTTGATCATCATTAGCAGGCGATCGGTCCAGCCCCGCAGGTAACCGGCGAGCATGCCGATTACACTGCCGAAAAACAGCGCCAGGCACACCGTCAGCAAGCTGATCCACAAACTGGTGCGCGCACCGATGATCAGGCGGCTGAGCACGTCACGGCCAAACTCGTCGGTGCCTAGCCAATGCAGCGCCGAGGGGGCCTTGAGGCGCGACAGCAGATCGATTTTCAGCGGGTCGTAAGGTGTCCAGAACACACCGACCAGCGCCATGCTGATCAACAACACCAGCAACGTGCCGCCGATCAAGGCGTTTGCCGGTGGCCAGCGCAACGGGCGACGCGCGGGCGTAGCGTTCACGGGAAGCAGGGAGACGGTCATAATTTCACCCTTGGGTCGAAGAGTGGGTAGAGCAGGTCGACCAGCAGGTTGACCGCCACGTAGATGAACGTGATCAGCAGCAGGCAGCCTTGCAGCACGGGGTAGTCGCGAGCGTAGATGGCGTCGACCATCAAGCGACCGATGCCAGGCAGGGTGAACACCGTTTCCAGCACCGCGATGCCGCCCAGCAAATTGCCGAGGATCAGGCCGATCAAGGTCCAGGTCGGCGCAAAGGCATTCGGCAGTGCGTGGCGCCACAGCACCGCGCGTTCCGACAAGCCCTTGGCTCTGGCGTGGGCGATGTATTCCAGCCGCAGCACCTCGATGGTGCTGGCCCGGGCCATCCGGGTAATGGCTCCCAACTCCACCAGCGTCAGGGGGGTTGCGCCGGTGACCAGCCCGAGGTCCAGCGCGCTGTCCTGTTTCCAGGCCGCGAACAGGCCTGCTGGAACGGCAATCAACGCCGCCAGCAGAACCGCCACCAGCACGATGTTGGCGCTGACCGAGAAACGGTCGAGGATCAACTCGAGCACCGGTTGTTTGCTGGTGATCGACACGCCGAGGTCGCCACTGAGCACCGACTGCAACCAATACACGAACTGCACGCCGATCGAGTGATCCAGCCCCAATGCTGCGCGGGTGCTGGCCAGGCTTTGCGGGTCGGCCATATCGCCGAGCATCAGCAGCGCCGGGTCGCCGGGGATGAAGCGGATCAGCGCGAACACCACCACGGAAATCAGCAGCAAGGTCGGCACCGACAGTGCCAGGCGTTGAGCGATAAATCGCAACATGATCGATCTCCTAGTCGGCCAGTTTCACGCCCCACAGGCGCGGTTTGGCGATGGGCCAGGAGCGGTAACCTTCGACCCGATCCTGAAAGGCACCGACGGTACTGCCGTTGTACATCACCACCATCGGCACATCGGCGAGCATCTGTTGGTGCAACTGATCGAACAGGGCCTGACGCTTGGCCGGTACGATTTCGCGCATGGACTCAAGCATCCAGCCCTGTGCCTGGGGGTTGTCCCAGACCTTGCGGGGTTGCTGGTTGTTTATTGGTGATGATTTTCAGCGGCTGGCCGTTGTAACCGGCTTCCTTGAGCAGGCGCCTGGCTTCTTCGATGTTGGCTTTGTAGCCCTGTTTTTGAACGGTTTTGTAGTAGGGGCTGGTGTCTGGCACCACCGAGTTGTTGGCGTGGGACGTGCCTTCGGTGAGTGCCTGGACCATTTGTTCGCTGTCCAGCGACAGCGCGATGGCACGCCGAATGCGCACGTCCTTGAGCAGTGGGTCGCGGGTCTGGAACAACAGCGCGTTGAGCGACATGTTGGAGCTGCTGGAGGTCTTGATACCTGGCAAGGCGCCGAGTTCGTGGGCGTCCATCACCGTGACATCCGGCAGCACATCGACGCCTTTGGATTGCAACGCGGCTTTGGCTGAAGCGGCATCAGGGATGACCATGAAGCGCAGGTTATCGATAAACGCCTGCTTGTTGCCGGTGTAGCCGTCGGTGTCTGTCTCCGGACGGGCGCTGTAGTCGGTAAAGCGTTGCAGGTCGACGTATTGCCCCGGTTTCCATTCGACGAGCTTGAACGGTCCGGTGCCGATTGGTGCTTGCCACTTGCCGTTCGCATCGACAGAGGAAGGGTGCAGGATGCCGGTGCCGCCGCAATCGGAACGGGCCATTTGTGCGAGGAACAAGCCATTGGGTTTGTCCAGCGTGAAGACCACGGTCAACGGATCCGGCGCACTGATGTCGGCGACTTTCGCCACCCCGCGGCCATCGAAGTCTGCAAGACAGCGCCATTGGGTTTGCGGGTCAAGATAGCGTTTCCAGGTCCACAGCACGTCGGCGGACGTGAGGGCGGCGCCGTTATGAAACCTCACCCCGTCACGCAGGGTGAATTGGTACTCGAGGCCATCGGCCGACACCTCGACCTTGCTGGCCAGCAGCATGCCGACCGAGGCGTCTTCGCGGTAAGCCACCAGGCCTTCGACAATGTGCAGGATCACCGCGTCGGTGTTTTCGTCGCGATTGACGCCGGGGTCGGTGCTGCGGATATCCGCATTGAGGGCTACCCGCAGAGTGCTGGCGGCTTCGGCGCTGAGACTGCCAAGAACGAAACTGCTGAACCCTAGCGTCAGGGCGATACGAGTGAATGTATGCACGGGAGTGATTCTCCATAGGCGGTTTGCGACGGTGAGAGCCGGCAGGCGTCGCAAACCGTTAGTTGTTTATTGTCATTGTTCTTGTTGCCGGCCATGTTGGAAAGTGGTGGCCGACACACCGCCCACGGCGTGCCGAAGTCATCGAAGAAGGCTTTTTTCAGGTGCTCGGCGGTCAATTGCCCGGGCGTTTCGCTGAGGATTTGCCGCACACGCACGTCGCGATAGAGGCTTTCCGGAACGCTGTTCAATCCGGCTTCACGCAACTTGCCCAATGCCACCGGGCTCTGCCAATGGTTGGCGTGTACGAGCAACCCCTGTTCGGCCTGAATCGGGAAGACTTCATCCGGGGCGCATTCAAAGTTGATCGCATAGCCGCCAGCGTGACTGAGCATCATGTTGTTGGAGGTGGATTTGGCCGTGGTGGCGACCACCTTGATCGACAGCGCAAAATGCGCAGCCTCCAGCGCCTTGCGTCGAATGAATGGCAGTGGCACGCCGACCTGGGTGTAGTCGCGTTCGGACTCCAGGTAGTTGGCGGTAATCGCGGTGCCGATCGAGTTCAAGCCGTTGCGGGCCAGGCCGCCGGCTTCGGTGAAGGTCAGTACATCCGGGCCGTCTTCGCGCAGGACTTTCAGCACAATGGCGCTCTCGGCGCATTCCGCGCGCCAGTCCCAGTTTTGTCCGTGAATCACTTCGTTGGCGGCCGATGCCGTCGGCAGAATCACCGCGCCAGTGCAGCCATCCGGATCTGGCAGGCGAGCCTTGCGTCGGCCCAGCTGGATGATCTCGGTGCGGGCGTTGATCAGCACGATAGCTTCGAAATCACAGCCTGCACCCTCGGCGATACCGCGCATTTCCTGGGCGTACTCAGGCTCGAATGCTTCGATGCTGGGCACGAACTCATTGGCAAAGCCACGGATGTCGGCCCAGGTGTAACCCATCTTCAGCAGCTGGACAGAGTAGATCTCGATGCTTTTGTGAATGCGCTGACTGACCGCTTGACCGTATTGGAGGCCGCGGTCGAAGGGGGTGCCGCTGATCTCGACGAGAGGGAAAGGGGAGTGGCTCATGGTTGGCAATCTCATGTTTTTTGTTTGTGTTGAGTACAAGAATTGCCGGATATAAACCGACTGTCAATGCGTTTTGGTGGCGGATAAAACCTTGCTGTAGGAATCCTACAGCGGGCTATCGGCTGCGTTATGTGCGCAAAGCCCCTGTTTGTCGGTGTTGTAGCGATGTTTAAAACGTGTCGCCTGCCTTGTTGTTTATATGCTGTGTATTTAGCTTTCGTAAAAATCGGAAAGGTCCTGCTTTTTGTGCGTGCGAGTGATGAAGGACGTTGCCCTGTAG
>NZ_JBFTLU010000407.1:0-4229 GCF_056396605.1 Pseudomonas sp. 05T35 | reverse complement strand
GTGGTGTTCAAGATTGAACGAGTAAAACAGCCGATCCTGCCCACTCGATAACTGTCCCATCATGCTGCGTACTCTCCCGCTGGCTGATGAGCAGATTTTGCCTCAGGCCAAGCAGGAGAGCTACTTTTTCAACAGAATCGGCCAGAAGCGGTCAGTCATACCCTGACACTTCCCGCCGAAGTGCTCGGTCGAATGTATCTTTAGAACCAGAACCTATTCATTACTCTCCGCGCTGCGATTCCGGCCTGGCCAATGCATCCCGCCGGCTTCGTGTACGCCCGCACGCTTGAGCCAAGATTTGTACTACGCTCCACAAGCGCCTCCTTAATAGTCAGGCAATGAACACAACGTATGTTTTGTATGACATGAAATAATCGCCATATTATTTGTGGTGATTTCCTTTGATGGGAAGCTTCGATCAGGAACGAATGAAACTATGATAACTGTCATTACAGCACCCGTTATCTCTCATATAAATGACCGGCATGGCCCAAATGGCGAAAGCGGCTCGAATTTCACCTCTGCCTTTCTGGACAATAGTAGCGGCTTAGGTGGCGTAGCGAAATATGTCGTAGATCATGGTGCTTGCGCATTCAGCTGGAGCCACGACGGTGCCCCCGTCTATACCTATTACCACAACTTCAGAACTGCGATAGGTACAGGAATAGATGAATACGGAAGAACTATAAATTTCCAGGCGGTTGAAGTTATCGGAACTCCCAGTGGAGAGATATTATGGGTAAGCACCATGTTTCCGAAGTATAAGATGACATAGCTAATTTTATTGAATTGTCGCTATTCTATTTCTGAAATACCGACAGGTGAAAGGCCGCTACTGGCCGATTAGCGCCTTTATCAGCGGTGAGATTCGGAACCTGCGATCTGTGAAGCGTTGAGATTCTCGGGTCCAAGTTCTCGCGTGACCAGTTCCACAACGCTACGCAGCTTAGTCGCAGTCGCCTGTCGGTATGGAACAGGAGATGCATCGGGCGCGACGGGGTATCAAAGGATGCGCGCGAGCTTCCCGCTGGCGATGGACGAACGCGCCAGATCTTCAGCGATGAAGGCGGCGGCGTTGTTTACCCCCAACTGACTATGGACCCGGACCTCGATTTTTCGACCATCGCGCACGAATTGCCAGTTGGTGAACAGTCCTCGTGTGCTGGGATAGACAAGGCATTCGTGCCCCTGGAGGTCCGTCGGATGGCAGAGGGTTCCCCGTTCCTGCAGATAAGCTGGTGATGATTAGGTAAATTTATATCCGAGGATAATATTGAGCCAATGTCCCTGCATGCTCTCAACATAGTGGTGATGATGGAGGCATTTCGCCATGCTCAAAAAATGCTCAATTCACCATGGGTACGGTTCGGTAGAAATGAGGAAACCCCGGATATTTTTGGCCTCTTCAGTTGAAGGCCTTGGTGTAGCCTTTGATCTTGCTTAATTTTTTTCGCGCATCAGCCGATTAAACCCACACGATTCCACGGATGCATCACATGAAAAAGGCAATTGTTGTACTGGCAATCACGTGGCTCATCGCAGGGTGTCAAACCTCCAGGCCACCAAGCCCCTTGGAAGAGAGTATGGCCAACGTCCAATGTATGCTGTTTGAGGGAGCTAAAGGCCCCACTGCAGACGAGGTCCAAGACATTCGTAAAGCSAGCGATAACGGCAACGTGCGCTGTAAGACTACGCTCGGTGGTTTGTACGAATTCGGTCGTGGCGGCCTGCCACAAGATTTTGGCAAGGCCAGATCGCTCTATGAGTCCGTCGCCGCCGTGGATGGCGTCGGTAACGAGAGACTGGCGCGCATGGCCGAGAATGGCCACGGGCAAGCGCGTAACGACGTCGAAGCGCGACGGCTTTATCAGTTGGCACTGACCAACAGCGACAGCGATAAAAGTAAACTCGCATTGGCCAGATTGATGGAGGAGGGCCGCGGTGGCTCGCAGGATTTGTTCGGGGCAATGATGTATTACGTGGAGGCCAGCCAGCATGCCGGCGATGTCTCGTGGAAGGGCATTCAGCGGATCCGCGCTCAAGGACTGGTGCTGACGACTGAACAGACCCAGCGCTACAACGAGGTCTGGAGTGATACCAGTCGCAAGAGTCTCAATCGCACGACAGTGGACATCGAGATTGCCTTAAATAAGCAAATCAAACACGGCAGCGCCAGTAAACCGGTGACTCTGCAAGTGCAAGGCAAACCTAGTTCGAATGTGCCGCAAATCGCATTGGTCGAAAGTTCGGGCAACGCTGACGTAGACCAGGCCGTAGTCAACGCATTCGGTAAATACCGAATTCCTGCCGAGCCGATATTGCAGTCAGGCCAAGATTCCTGGTCGTCCGAGCGTTCCGTCAAAGTCGGTTTGAATTGAAGCGCTAGAGCCATTTGCCGGGACCGAAAAGGGACGGATTTATTTGATTTTTTAAGTCCGCTGTCGCTTAAATGAATCCGCCTTCTTTTGTCTTTGGGTTGATGTTGTGAATCGCCCCTAGTTTTGTAGACACCTCCAAGCCTCATAATTAGGCCCATCGGGAGGTGCCATCAGAAACCAGCGTTACCCCGAAGAATTCAAGATCGAAGCAGTCAAGCAAGTCACCGAACGCGGTTTGCGTGTTGCTGATGTGGCGTAGCGTCTAGTCTGGAAAGCTTGCTGAGACACTGAGTGACTGCTTCTGGCCGTTCTCTGCCGGCCATGGTTACGAAGCCTGCTGGTCAAGTCCGATGCAAATGACTGGTCAGATCGAATGCAAACGGGCGGTCAAGTCAGTGCAATTACCCACGAAAAAAGCCGGCAGGTTGCGGAACACATCCAAAAAGTTGCGGAACACTTACCAAATCGCAGGCAATAAAAAACCCCGTAGACCTTTGATCTACGGGGTTTTAATAGTGGAGGCCGAGGTCGGAATCGAACCGGCGTAGGCGGATTTGCAATCCGCTGCATAACCATTTTGCTACTCGGCCCCAAACGTCCGATGCCTTAAAAACAACATCAAACGCATAAAAACTGGAGAGGGAAACTGGATTGCTATCTGTTTCCAACCCTTTGATATCTAAAGGGTTTTTCTCGTTCCTGAATCAGGAATGGACGCAATTCTGTACGTGTTCGCCGGGCATGTCAAGAACAGGAAGAAAAAAATTCTATAACTCCCTACCGGGTGCACTCCACAGCCGGGCAGACGATATCACGGGGCAATGCGTCCACGAGCATGACAACTGGATATTTCGCCATTCGTACCTACGCTGGTTCGCGAAGTATCCAGATTTCTGGCGGGTTGTGGTTGAGTAAGGCACAAAGTCGACACGGATGATGCCGGCCTCACCACTAAGGCGACCTGAATAAAACGTTTCAACCCATGGAGTAAAAATATGCACCTATCCAGAAACTTGCTTATCGGTGTTGCCTTGACCGGCCTGCTGCTCGGCGGTTGCACCTCAAAAGTGACACAGAAGGAACAATACTCAGGGTTTCTTCCCAACTACAGCAACCTGCAAGAAGTCACCACCCCCAGCGGCGAGAAAGCCATGCGTTGGGTGACGCCTTCCTGGAACCCGAACGCTTACAACACGGTGGCCTTCAAGCAACTGGAACTGTACCCGGCCCCCAAGCCCAATGAGCGAGTCAACCGCCAGACGCTGGATCAGCTGCAAACCTACATGACGGACAGTGCCAAGAGCACACTGAGCCAGAAGTACCGTGTGGTGCCAAACGTTCAGTCGGCCCCTGCCGGTTCGCGAGTCCTGATCGTACGCGCYGCGATTACCGGGGTCASMRCSTCYAACGARGGCATGAAATGGTATGAAGTGGTTCCGGTCGCRGCYGCGATAGGYGCGACTCAGGCGGCCACCGGYCACCGYRAYCAAGAMACCGAGTTGTACATCGAAGCTGAGATGGTTGACGCGAGCAACGGCCAAACCGTGGCTAAAGTCGCTCGCAAGGTCTTCGGTGAACAGTTGGAGAATACAAGCCAGCAGGTGACAGCCAACGACTTCAAGGCGGCACTGAAGAAGCTGACCAGCGACATGCAGGCATTCCTTCGCTAACAACCGGGGTAAAACGCCGACTCRGTTCGCGGGACTGAGTCGGCGGTTATTACAGATACCAGCGGTACTCGCGCGCGCTGATCTCCTGCAGGAAGGCCAGGTGGTCCTGGCGCTTGTTCTCGCAGTACACATCAACAAACTCCGCCCCCAAACCCTCGCGCAGTTGTGGCTAGTTGTGGCT
>NZ_JBFTLU010000406.1:0-4242 GCF_056396605.1 Pseudomonas sp. 05T35 | reverse complement strand
GGAGTTAGGCGCGGGTACGCTTTTGAGCGAAGTTTTGAAACTGTATTGCGTGGGAAGGTAACTAAAGCACTTAATCGCCATCACGAACAGAAAGACGCCATAATTATTCATGGGCAATCTGGAGTTGGGAAGACCATTGCCTTGGGCCGTCTCGCTGTCACTGCTAGAGAGAAAGAAAAGGCGGCAGTCTTGATGGTGAGTGGCCAACGGATACCGCAAGCTGCTGAAATAGCCCCTTTCCTAGAAGCTATGGGGCGTACGGCAGCAGTTACGCTTATATTGATAGATGCCAATTCTCCTCCGCACCGATATGATGAGCTACTGCAGGCACTTAGAAGCAGCGGTCATAAAGTAGTTATTGTTGGTACCAGTTATAGAATCGAAACTAAAGCAAGCTACCATATACACGCGCCTACCTCCTTAACTAATGAGGAGCAGGGGCTTTTGAAGAGTCTTGCAGAATCATTTTCGCAGCTCAACTCCAAATTTGATGCCGCTTCTGATCACGCGCTAGCACGTTTTTACTGGAGTCTCCCAGATAGCCGAAGTGGAATAGCGGATGGTCTTAGTCGTGAAGTGCGATTGACTGAAACCTATCTTCGTATAAAAGGAGAAAAACCAAGGCCTCGTAAAAATTTGAGCTCTTTAGCCTTGGCGCTAGTTAAAGCGGGTTATGCAAAATCCACTACTGGTTTTTTTGAAAATCAAACTTCTGAGGATGCCGAGTACGATTCTCCCGCGGCGAGGGTAATTGACTATGTAATGGCGGTATCCCGTTTATACAGATCGGTTCCCATCAATCTGCTGTTGAGAGCCGTAACCTCCTATGGTGGCAAAGACCCCGATGGAATCGACCTTGAACTTATACGCGATGTTTTCGAGGGGCAGGATATATTCCGTTGGCACTATGGAGGTCAAGATGAAAGCGAGTTATTAATTAGCTCGAGACTACAAATCGAAGCTGAACTGGTTTGCAATAGGCGATTGGGATCGCCTTCGACCGAAGCAAAATATATACTAGAACTGCTATCTAATGCCTATCGTGCGGGGTCAGAAGGTGGTGAAGAGGCGCACTTTGCCGTCGATATAGTTTACGCGATGGGCAGTGATGGACCGGTTGGTGAGCGCTATAAAGACAGTTATTTGGAGATAGCTCGCTGCCTTACAAATCTACGGATTAAAAAAGGCGTTCTTAATGCAAGGCTAATGCTCCAGGAATCTGCTCTAAGAAGAGCGTATATCAGAACGCATGATCATGAAATCGACATAGAGCTGAAGACACTAGTCTTGGCCGAAGCATCAAGTGCTGTAAACGATACGCTATCCGCAATCGATAGTGAAAGCAGTTCAAAGCTGTATGCCGCTAAGCGCACCAGAGAATTTTTGTTCACAGAGCGTGCAGCAACTTATGGTTTTCTGGCAATTGACAGCGCAGTTCGGGAGGATGAAGTTTGGTCGAGTTATTGTGCTGCCCGAGAAGCTGCGCGTATCGCTATAGGAAAAGCTTTCAGCTATCAACCTTTAGATATTGCGCTATGGGTGCCAATTGGTGTACTAAAAAAAGCAACTAAACTCGATGACATACAGAAAGCTGAGTTGCAGGCAGATATTCGAGCCACTCTAGATGTTGTAGACCCCACAAGCTTGGGGCGCAAAGAAAAATCTTTATACGATAGGCAGAAGCTATTTGCTGCTGACATGCTGGAAGACCAAGCTCTGAGTGATGAAGCATTTTCGTCCCTTGAGCAAAGTGGGTCCTCGCTTGGGTATTATTTGCGGGCGAAGGCCATTGCCCCCATGCGCCCTGATAGTATAGAAGACGTTACCGATGGCGATATTAGAAAAGCCACGGATGTGGCGAAATATCTTGAATCAGCAAAAAAGAAAGTCGCTTTAGATGCTCGAGCAATACAGCTTTTAATATCAATGGAATGGCTGTGTGCTACCCATCAATGGATTTTTCGAGGTTTTAGGCAACCCTTGCCTTATGAGCAAAAAACGCGCGAACGAATCAAATCTCTAATATTCGAGCTGCAGGCCGCTGAGGGGAATAATCTGCCCCCACAGATGCGATACTTGGCAGCTGTTTTTATGTGGTTGTGTGGCGATGTAAGTGACGCTGTTAGAAGCTGGAGGGAGCTTGCTAGAGATACCGAGTATATTGAATCAAAAAGGATTACTATCAGGCATACCGTTACTGACTCAAATGGGAAGCCTATCAGCTTCTCTGGACATATAGTCAGAGCCTTAGCTCCGGGGCGCTGGTCGGTAAAGGTTGATGGCCTTGATCAAGATATTGATATGCAGGAGAGTGACTTTTCGACAAGAGACTTTGCACTAGGTAAAACTGTGCGGCCGTTTGCTATTAGCTTCAACTATAGAGGCCCGATCGCAGATACCTCCTATTGGAGGCACTCCTGATGAGTAGCTTTGAGAATATCTCAGAATTGACGGTTGAGCTTGCAGCTAATATTCGAAAGGGATTTGGCGGGGAGGAAGTTTTTCAGGAAATAACTGTCCCCCATCCTGCTCCACCCAAAGATGAGCTTTACTTTTGCAGGTTAGTAGCGTGGGGTTATGTCTTTATAAATGAAGCGTTTCCCGTAGCAGAAAAACAATTAACTGGCATATTGCGCTCGTCATTCCCTGATCAATTTAGCTTGCATGGTAAAACGAAAAACATAATCAATTATCTGCGCACACAGCAGAGCCATAACTTGCCCCCCACCTCTAGAGAAAATGAAAAGAAAATTAGAGACATTGCAATTTGGCATGCGCAGAATAGTGGTGACCCGATAGACTGGAGTAAAGGATGCGATGCACTCTTAGCAGAGATCGTTAAAATCATTCAAAATTTGGCCTCTGCTTGGAGATTTGCGACTGAGGATCCTGACGATAGTGAGCAGTTTCTAGAAAACTTAAAACTCGCTGTCAATAATGACTGGCCACCTTACTATTTTGATGAGCTAATCAATAGGTCTGCAGGGAAAATAGGTTTGATTGGGTTTGACGCAGCAGCTTTCAGGCGCTCGGGTAAATACGTCGAACAGTGGCGTGGGTTAGTGGCTGTGTTTGAAGATCGAGAAAGTGCTACTGAGGCGATAAGTCGTGTAATTGATATGGAGCTTGAACGAACATTTGGAACACTCTAAACTTCATTGAAATAGGCCTATTGAAATCATCGAGAAATAGCGCCCAGTGTCGCCGATTAGGACATTGGGCGTGTTTTTAGTGCAGCCTGACCGTCAAGTACGCTAAAAATGATACTAGCGGTGATCTTCAATCTACGTATGAATCGCCCCTAGTCTCTTGACGCATCTACTTGCTGCTTTTGGCCGATAGCAGCCTGTGAGGTGAACCCGACCGGCCCCCCGAATTTACTTCGACATGATTGTCGACGGGCATTTGGTGTGCAATCGGTTAATCGATGTCCAATTTCTTCAAACGAGCCAAGCCTTGTTTGATATAGCCAGCGTTTTCACTCATGGTCCAAAGTGCGCCACGGACATTTTCGCCCACTTTCCATGCCCCTTGCTCCTCACCCAACAGTGTCAACTCCATAACGGCTGCTTCCAGGGCCTGCTGGTTTTCATACAGTCTTTCCAGTACGTCCGACAGTGAATAATCGTTTGGCATGGTGTCGATTCCTTTCGAGAAACCCCAAGCATAGCAGTGACATTCTCGACCGCAATTTCACCAGTGCGAGGGCACAACGGCGGATGCAGGTAATCGAATTGAGCATCAGCCGACAATGCGAAGATCAGAGCCCGCACGTGACCTGTATGACGAACTACTCAAGGGCGCGTGCTAGCGATGGCGCGTCAACGAAAGTCTAAGGAGGCTCTAGAGGATGAAGATGAGTAGCCGGGGCGTACGTTGACGGCCGCTGGAGCTGGAGTGGTATGCGGTGAATACGAAAGGGGGCTCAAAACCCTTACTCATTTTTATCATCAACGCAGCGGTCATGGGTGGCGGCTAGTTTGAGAACTCTTCTAGCGTCATGTCTTGGATGCCAGTCCGGTATGCCATGGATTGGACAGACTTTCGTGTAAAAAATAGCTTTTCAGGGACTAATCCTGCTTTTTTCTCTGCTTGATTTTTGCTATGGAAAGGATAGGTTTGTATTTATCATGCTGAAATATAACTAAATTTTAGTTTGGTCAGTCCAATCCATCATCGGGGCGACGGCAAAGCAGCAGAGCAAATTTCTACGATTGAATCCAGCGTCCAACACACCACACC
>NZ_JBFTLU010000405.1:0-8267 GCF_056396605.1 Pseudomonas sp. 05T35 | reverse complement strand
GTCGGGACTTGCGCCGCTTTTGCCGGCCTCATCGCGAGCAGGCTCGCTCCCACAGGAATAGCGTCAACTTTGTGGGAGCGAGCCTGCTCGCGATAGCAATTGAACAGGCACTAGAAAACCATCGCTCTCTCAGCGCCCCCGATCACGACGCAGCAACTTGCGCACCCGCGCCACCAACTCACGCACGGCGAACGGTTTGAGCAGGTAGTCATCCTCATGCAGCTCCAACCCGCGCAGCCGGTCTTCAATGCCATCCGTGGTGGTCAGGAACAGCACCGGCGTTGCACCGAGCTGGCGGATCTGTTGCAACAGCTGCCAGCCGTTGAGGCCGGGCAACATCACATCAAGAATGATCAGATCGTACTCACCCGCTTCGATGAAGCGTCGCCCGGCCATGCCGTTGTCCGCCACATCCACCGCATAACCGGCTTCGCTCAGGCCCCGGGCCAGAAGCTTCGCGGTCTCGGGTTCGTCTTCCACTAACAGCAAACGCATGGCACACCTCGAATAATCATCACCACAGGCTAGGCGCCTTGGTGCACAAAGCCCATCACTAACGGTTATTTCGGATGAGACGGCCGACTCAGACGCTCGCCATCGCCCGCAACCGCCCTGCATCGAGGATCTCGATTTCGCCATAACTCAGGCTGAGAATGCCCTGGCCCTCCAGGTCCTTGAGGATCTGGTTGGTGGTCTGACGCGACAGCGAAAGCAACAACGCCAACTGCTCCTGCGGCAGCTGCAAGGTACGCCGTGCCGGTTCGATTTCACCGTAGCCGTCGGCGATCATCAGCAAGCGGTGCGCYACGCGGGCCGGGGCCGGCAGCAAGGTAAGCTGTTCGAGATTGATGAACGTCAGGCGCAATTTATGGCTCATCAGCAAGGCCAGCTGTCGCCAATAGTGTGGCTGTTCTTCGAGCATACCGAGCAGCGCTGCCTGCGGTATGTGCAACAGAATGCAGTGGCCCACGCCATAGGCGTCGTGGGTGCGTGGCTGGCCATCGAACAGACTGATTTCACCGAACCAGTGCGGCGGCTCGATCAGGCTCAACAACGCTTCCTTGCCCTGCTCGCTCACGGCGCCCACGCGCATCGCACCTTCGAGCACCGCGTACAGACCACACGGCGGATCGCCGCGCTTGAACAGCCGTTGCCCCGGCGACAACCGCCGCACGCGGGCCAGGGACAGCAGACTATCCTGTAACAAGGGCGGCAAATGGCTGAACCATTGCCCCTTCATCAGGCGTGACCGCCAGGCCTGCATATCCATGAAAACTCCAAGATGATTGTCGTCTGGCTGACAGAGCAACGACGGACCGCAGGGCATGATCGAGATCCCTACAGGAGGAATAACAATGAAAAGCCTCGTTGACCACCTCAGTCAATACGCCGCGTACCACCGTGACCCGCGCAACATCGCCAGCCACTTCATTGGCATTCCGCTGATCGTGGTCGCCGTCGCGGTGTTGCTGTCACGGCCAGGATGGCCGGTGGCCGGGCTCTGGCTGTCTCCTGCGGTGCTATTGGCGCTGGCGTCGGCGTGGTTCTATTTGCGCCTTGAAGTACGCCTTGGCGTGGTGATGACGGTGCTGCTGGGCCTGTCCGTTTGGCTAGGCCAGATTCTCGCGGCGCACAGCACCTTGCTCTGGTTGAGCAGTGGCATCGCGATGTTTGTGGTCGGCTGGGCGATCCAGTTTGTCGGCCATCACTACGAAGGACGCAAGCCGGCGTTTGTCGATGATGTGACGGGATTGATCGTCGGGCCGTTGTTTGTGGTGGCGGAATTGGCGTTTTTGCTGGGGTTGCGGCGTGAGCTGAAAGAGCAGATCGAGGCGCGGGCTGGTGGAGTGCGGATCAATCGGAAACGTGCTGCGGCGTAGGACGCCATCACGAGCAGGCTCGCTCCCACAGGGTTTTCGGTTGACCACAGGATTTGTGGTCAGCACCGGTCCATTGTGGGAGCGAGCCTGCTCCGGGCGGCGTTCCGACGATGCTTTTAGAGGTTGGCGACTTTCTGCCAGACCTTGGGCTTGAAGAACAGCGTCTCGCCCTTGGCCAGCCCGGTCAGGCTGTCGTGATCCTTCACCACTTCCGCTTCGATCAGTTCGCTCTGACCTTCGACCTTCAAGGTGATGCGGGTGGTCGCACCCAGCGGGCGGATATCACGTACTTGCGCCGCGTGGTGATCCGCAAGCTCGGTGCGCGACAGCGACACTTCATGAGGGCGGAACAGCACGTGATTGTCGTCGCCCAGGTGCAGACGGTTCGAATCACCGAGGAAGTGGTAGACGAAATCGCTGGCCGGGTTTTCGTAGACGTCGCCCGGTGAACCGATCTGCTCGATCACCCCCTTGTTCATCACCACGATGCGGTCGGCCACTTCCATCGCCTCTTCCTGGTCGTGGGTCACGAACACCGAGGTCAGGTTGATGTCTTCGTGCAACCGCGCCAGCCAGCGTCGCAGTTCTTTACGGACCTTGGCATCCAGCGCGCCAAAGGGTTCGTCGAGCAGCAAGACTTTCGGCTCGACCGCCAAGGCACGGGCCAAGGCGATGCGCTGACGCTGACCACCAGAGAGTTGTTCCGGGTAGCGATCCGACAGCCAATCCAGTTGCACCATGTTCAGCAGCTCATGGACTTTGACCGCGATCTGGCTTTCGCTCGGACGCTGGTTTTTCGGTTTCATGCGCAGGCCGAACGCAACGTTGTCGAACACCGTCATGTGGCGAAACAAGGCGTAGTGTTGAAACACGAAACCGACGTTGCGATCACGCACGTCGTGGCCGGAGACGTCTTCGCCATGGAACACGATGCTACCGGCGTCCGGGGTTTCCAGGCCGGCGATGATCCGCAGCAAAGTGGTTTTGCCGCAGCCGGACGGGCCGAGCAAGGCCACCAGCTCGCCGCTCTGGATGTCCAGGTTGATACTGTTCAGCGCCTTGAACGCGTTGAAGTTCTTGCTGACGTTACGGACTTCGATCGACATGAGTTATTCCTCCGCGGCGCTGGCGCGCAGGCGGTTAATACGGTTTTCGCTCCACTGCTTGAGCAGCAGGATGAAGAGCGCCAGGATCAGCAACAGGCTCGCAACGGCAAACGCGGCGACATGGTTGTATTCGTTGTAGAGGATCTCGACGTGCAGCGGCAGGGTGTTGGTCACCCCGCGAATGTGCCCGGATACCACTGACACCGCACCAAATTCACCCATCGCCCGCGCGGTACACAGCACCACGCCATAGATCAGGCCCCACTTGATGTTCGGCACCGTCACGTGCCAGAACATCTGCCAACCGTTGGCACCCAGCAGCCGCGCGGCTTCCTCTTCTTGCGTGCCCTGCTCCTGCATCAGCGGGATCAGCTCACGCGCAACAAACGGCACGGTGACGAAAATCGTCGCCAGCACGATGCCCGGCAGGGCGAAGACGATCTGGATATCGTGGTCCTGCAGCCATGGGCCAAAAATCCCTTGGGCACCGAACATCAGCACGTAAACCAGACCGGCGATCACCGGCGACACCGAGAACGGCAAGTCGATCAGGGTCACCAGCATGCTCTTGCCACGGAACGAGTATTTGCTCACGCACCAGGCCGCGCTGACGCCGAACACCAGGTTCAACGGCACCGAAATCAACACCGCAATGACGGTCAGTTTCAGGGCCGACAGAGCATCCGGTTCAAAGATCGCGGTGAAGAACGCACCAAGACCAAGCTTCAGGCCCTGGGACACCACGATGAACAGCGGCAGCAACAGGAACAGCACAAAAATCAGCCAGCCGAGACCGATCAGAATCCGCCGAGAAACGGCGCTGCCACGACGGGCTGCGTTGGCCGAAGACGCGGCGGCAATAGACGATTGGGACATTTTTCGCGCCTCCTTATGGGGTTTCGATGCGCCGCTGCAACAAGTTGATCAGCAGCAACAGGACGAAGGAAACCACCAGCATCAGCACGCCAATGGAGGTAGCGCCGGTGTAATCGTATTGGTCGAGCTTGACCATGATCAGCAGCGGGTGTAGGCGATCTTGAACCCCAGGTCCGCCGCGAACTGCCCGACCAGACCGGTCGGCGTGTACAGCGCGGTCAGTGCAATACCGGCCACGGCCGTCGGCAATGCAAACGGCAGATCGATCATCGCGTCGATGATCTTGCGTCCCGGGAAGGTGTAACGCACCAGCACCCAGGCCAGCAACGTGCCGATGATGCCATTGATGATCGCGGCATACAGCGCGGTGCCGAAACTGAGCTTCAATGCCGCCAGCACCCGTGGCGCCGAGATGATTGCCCAGAACTGATCCCAGGTGAGTTGAGCGGCATGCACGAACATCGCCGCCAAAGGTATGAGCACAATCAGACTGAGGTACACCAAGGTGTAGCCCAGCGTCAGCCCGAAGCCGGGTATGACGGGGGAGATACGACGCGACATAAAAGTCCCTGGTTGAGAACGCATCAATGTGGGAGCGAGCCTGCTCGCGAAAGCGGAGTATCAGACGACATGAATGTTGACTGATATCCCCCTCTTCGCGAGCAGGCTCGCTCCCACAGATATGTGCCTGAGCATCAGGCTAGTGGTGAGTCAGGTTACTGCGCCTGATAGATCTGGTCGAACACGCCACCGTCATTGAAGAATTTCGGTTGGGCGGATTTCCAGCCACCGAAATCCTTGTCGATGGTCACCAGCTCCAGGGTCGGGAACTGTTTGGCGTACTTGGCAGCCACGTCCTTGTCACGCGGGCGGTAGAAGTTTTTCGCAGCAATTTCCTGACCCGCCGGGCTGTACAAGTGCTTGAGGTAGGCTTCGGCGATTTGCTCGTTGCCCTTCTTCTCGGCGTTCTTGTCGACGACTGCGACCGGCGGTTCGGCGAGGATCGACAGCGAAGGCACGACGATGTCGAACTTGTCAGCGCCGCCCTGTTCTTTCAGCGCCAGGAAGGCTTCGTTTTCCCAGGCCAGCAACACATCACCCTGGCCGTTGTTGACGAAGGTAATGGTCGAACCGCGAGCACCAGTGTCGAGTACCGGGACGTGCTTGAACAGGGTCTGCACGTACTCTTTGGCCTTGGTTTCGTTACCGCCGTTGGCTTTCAGGCCATAGGCCCAGGCGGCGAGGAAATTCCAGCGCGCACCGCCGGAAGTTTTCGGGTTCGGGGTGATGACTTCAACACCGTTTTTTGTCAGGTCGCCCCAGTCCTTGATGCCTTTGGGATTGCCCTTGCGCACCAGGAACACGATGGTCGAGGTATACGGCGTGCTGGCGTCCGGCAGGCGTTTTTGCCAGTCGGCCGGCAGGGTCTTGCCGAGTTTGGCAATTTCGTCGATGTCACCGGCCAGGGCCAGGGTCACCACATCGGCCCGCAGACCATCAATCACCGCCCGGCCCTGTTTGCCCGAACCACCGTGAGATTGCTGGATCTTCACGTTGTCGCCAGCGTGGTCTTTCTTCCAGAAGTTGATGAACTCGGCGTTGTAGTCCTGATACAGCTCACGGGTCGGGTCGTACGACACGTTGAGCAGTTCATAATCCTTGGCAACCGCGGAACCGGCAAAAATGGCGCTGGCCAGAGCGGCCAAAGCGTAACGGCGAATCGACGACATGGTGCAGCTCCTGAATTCTTTTGTGTTGGCTGTTCTTATGGTTTTCCGGAATCGGGTTGCCGGTTCAAAGATCGCAGCCTTCGCCAGCGCCTACACCAATCCCCCCGTAGGAGCTGGCGGAGCCTGCGATCTTTTGATCTGTGCTTTAGCTCGGCTTGTTGCCCGGATTCTGCAAACGGAATTTCTCTTTGCGTTCGATCTGAACCACCTGCGCGTTGTGCACGGTGATCTCCACTGCCCCAAAGCGCAGATCGCGCAATGCGCTCTGGATCTCGCGCAAAATGGTGGCTTCGTCCTGGCCGTCAACGCTACGTAGAGATGCGCTCATGGTGCTGCTCCTTCAATGAGATGTGCCTGGCAGTGGCGGCACTGCTTACGGCGTGAGGGCAATAGTAGATAGGCGCAGATATTCTTAAAAATACTATTTAAGAATGTTTATATAACCTAAAGACATTATTTGACGTAGCAAGGGGTTGCGCGGAGGTTGAGCGCCGAAGATCAAAAGATCGCAGCCTGCGATCTTTTGATGTTTAACGAATGACGGGCGCCCGTGCCCAGTCCAGTTCGTGCGCCGGCATCGGTCGGCCAAACCAGTAACCCTGGCCCAGATCACAACCCTGCTCGAGCAAAAACGCCGCCTGCTCGACCTGCTCGATGCCTTCGGCGTGCACCTGCATGCCCATGCTTTGTGCAAGGGCGATGATCACTCGAGCAATCGCCGCATCGTCCTCATCTAACGGCAAGCCGGCGACAAATCCCTGGTCGATCTTGAGTTTCTGCACTGGCAGACGCTTGAGTCGCAGCAGCGACGAATAACCGGTACCAAAGTCATCAATGGCCAGCCGCACGCCCAGTTCACGCAGACGATGCATTTGTTCCAGCGCGACTTCCGGATCCTCCATCACCGCGCTTTCGGTCACTTCCAGTTCCAGGCACGCCGGGTCCAGTCCCGTGTCGTGCAGCACCTGGGCAACCCGCTCAAACAGTTCACGCCGGGCAAACAGGCGGGTAGAAACGTTCACCGCAATAAATGACAACACCACCCCGGCGTTCTGCCAGGCACACATCTGCTGACAGGCTTCTTGCATCACCCAGGCGTCAATCTCGGCGATCAACCCGGTGCGTTCGGCAATCGGAATGAACTCACCCGGCGGCACCAACCCGCGCTGCGGATGTTGCCAGCGAACCAGCGCTTCAACACCGATCAACTGGCTGGTTTTGAGGTCGTGCACCGGCTGGTAGTACACCCGCAATTCCTGCTGCTCCAGCGCGCGACGCAATTCGAAGGCCATCTCGACCCGGTGCTGGGCGTGGGCGGTCAACTCCTCGGTGTACAAGGCATAACCGTCGCGACCCGAGTTCTTGGCCTTGAACAACGCCGAATCGGCATTGCGCAGCAATTGTTCGGCGCTCAGCGCGTCGCTGGGGAACAGGCTGATACCGACACTGGCGTTGATGAACAACGGGTGAGCAGCGATGACAAACGGCTCTTTCAGACCCTCAATGATCCGCTGTGCCAACGCGGCCGCCTGCACCACTTGCGGACAGTGCTCGGCCAGCACGGCAAACTCGTCGCCGCCCAAACGCGCCAGCGTAAAACCGGGGCCAAACAGGCCTTGCAGGCGCACCGCCACYGCTTTGAGCAATTGATCGCCAACGTTATGCCCGAGGCTGTCGTTGATCATCTTGAAATGGTCCAGATCGATCATCAGCAACGCACACCCACGCTTGTGGATCTGTGCCGACGCCAGCGCCTGCTCGACGCGGTCGCTGAACAGCAGGCGATTGGGCAGGTCGGTCAGCGGGTCGTGGTGCGCCAGATGCGCGAGTTCGTGCTCGGAATTCTTGATCGCGCTGATATCGGAAAACACCGCCACATAGTGGCTGGGCTGACCGTGGTCATCGTGAATGACCCGGATGGTCTGCCATTGCGGATAAATTTCACCGCTTTTGCGCCGGTTCCAGATCTCGCCGCTCCATTCACGGGTGCGTTTCAGACTCTCGAACATTGCTTGATAGAAATCCGGCGGATGATGGCCGGACTTGAACAGGCTGGGACTCTGGCCCAACACCTCTTCGGCCTGATAACCGGTGATGTCCATAAAGGCCCGATTGACATGGACGATCACCCTCTGGCGATCAGTGACCAACACCCCTTCACGGGTGCAATCGAACACCGCCTGCGCCTGGCGCAATCGAGTGCGATCTTCGTGACGGTGGCGCAATTTGGCGCCGATCCCGAGAAAACACAGCAAATGCGCTCGGGCAATGAAGACAAATCCCGCGCTAAGCACCACCCAGACATAACCGTTGATCAGTTGCCATCGCTGAAGATCAGYAGATTCATCGAATAAATTGGTTAATAAATAACCAGTGAATTTCAGCCAAACGACAGAAAACACCAGGTAGAGCAGCGCTGCACGCAAGGCATCGCGATAAGAAGCAGACATTCGGTCGTCCATGGCCTTACAAAAAAGGTTGGAATTATAGATTAAAGAAACATCCCGCCACTCATATCTGAAAGCGCGACTGGTTTTATCTGTGTGCTGAGTGATAATGCGCCAGCTGTTTTTTTCTTTATCGAGGGCCATACAGCCTATGTGGTACGAAGGTTTACTCGGCTTGTCGCCCTGGCAACTGGTGGCAGTCACCCTGTTAATGACCCACATCACCAT
>NZ_JBFTLU010000404.1:0-4264 GCF_056396605.1 Pseudomonas sp. 05T35 | reverse complement strand
TCCATGATGCCCACTCTTCCATTACGCGTTCTGGTCCTTGAGGATCATCCCTTCCAACGTTCCGTAGCACTCAACATGCTTCGGCAATTGGGCTGCCAAGAGGTTTTTGCCGCCGCGGACAGTGCGCAAGCGCTGGCCATTCTCGAGCGGGTGGGGCCGGTCGACATCGCGTTGTGCGACCTGCGGATGGAAGGCATGGACGGTCTGGAGTTTTTGCAGCACGCAGGACCATCCGGTCTTGTGGGATCGATCATTATCAGCAGTTCGCTGTCGGTGGATTTGCGTCGTTCCGTACGGCGGATCATTGCAATGTCGGGGATGGTGATGCTTGGCGATGTCGGCAAGCCCTTGCGGTTCGACGCGTTGCAGGAGCTGTTGGCAAAACACTTGGGTGAGCCGCAGAGCGCGCGACCGTTGCAGCCGGCAACGGCTCTGGCCAGTCATGAGGATATGCATCGGGCGTTTGACGATCAGCAACTTCACGCTTATTTCCAGCCGAAATTCGACCTGCTGACTGACCGGGTTCAAGGGGTCGAGGTTCTGGCGCGATGGCATCATCCCGTCAAAGGCATGTTGCCGCCATCGGTGTTCATGCCCGCCATGGAGCAGTGCGGGCTGATGGATGAACTGTTGTTCCTGCTATTGCATCAAGGGTTGAGCCTGCAGCGACAGGCCATGGAGCAGGGTGATCGTCTCAACGTCGCCTTCAATTTGCAGCCTGCGCAACTGACCAGTCCTGAGTTTGTTTCGAGGATCAAAACGATTCTGGCTGTTCATGGTGCATCGGGTTCCGACCTGACTTTCGAACTGATCGAAAGCGGTTTGCTGGAAGAGCCTGCGACCGCCATGGAATGTCTGGTGCGTTTGCGGATGATGGGCTGTCGGCTCTCCATTGATGACTTCGGCACAGGATTTTCGTCGTTGCAGCGCCTGTGTCAGCTGCCTTTCAACGAGATCAAACTGGATGGCGAGTTTATTCGCACTCTGGAGTACGAGCCACGTTGTCGAGCGATCATCAGCAGCATCCTGACCCTGGGTGAATCCCTGGGCATGTCGGTAGTGGTCGAAGGCATCGAGACCGAAGAGCAGCGCCAGGAGCTGATAGCGCTCGGGTGTACCCAAGGGCAAGGCTATCTCTGCGCACGGCCGATGAGTAGCGAGGACTTATTGAATTGGCTGGATGCACGGCGTATCGCGTGCGCTGACGGTACGCGCGTAAGTTATTGAAGTGGCGATCATCTGATCATTTCTGTGAAAAGTATCGAACTAGGTGAGACGGGATGCAACTGCACAAAAAGTTTTATCAAACTATCAGCCTAATCGCCCTGGGACTGTTCTTGCTGGGGTGCTCAGATAAAGCAAATACGCCTGAGGCCACTGTAAAACAACTGGCCGACTGGTATCTCAAAGAAGGCCTAAAGGATGGCTACCCCGCCTTGTTGAAAGTCGATGATGCCAAGCCACTGTTTGACTCGGCCATTATTCGTCTGTTGGGTAAAGCAGAAATCGAACGTGACAGGCAAATCAAAGCTCATCCCGAAGACAAGCCTCCTTTTGTCGACAACATGCTCATCACCGGTTTTCAAGATCGGGTTGATCAGTATCGGATTACAGAAACCCGTCAGTGGGGGGAGATCGCACAATCACAGCTGGCCTGGAGCACGCTGCGCGACAGCACCTTCAACGGCACCAAAGTGTTGTTACGCAAAACGCCGGAAGGYTGGCGCATCACCGACATAATCTACGATGAAAATTACCCAGCAAACCGCCTGACCGAGGCGTTAAATATCGATATCGATCACTAAAGTGCTTGGTGATGGCGGATTGAGTTTGTGGTTTCAATAAAAGTTTCAAATCGTTACGAGAGAGGGCGTGGGAAATTCCCTACAGATGCTGACGGAAAGATAAGTGAGGGTAAGGCCGGCGGTTTTCAGAGGCAGAGGGTGGGGCATTGTCTAGCTCCTTGACTGTTGGGAGCCACTACATGTCATGTAGGGCACTGTTGCACCCTTGATTGTTTCGGGTTCTCACACCCGGTCACTGAACATTCAGCGACACGGAAACGATAGAGACCCGGTGCCAAGCGCGCAAGCCGACGGATTCTGGCGCAGGTGTAGGTCACAACGCAAGGCCGCGTAGCCCTCGACTGACACTGCGCCRCTTGGCATAAACACACGAAACCCTGTGGGAGCGAGCCTGCTCGCGATAACGTCGGCAAATCCAACATCGAAGCGACCTGATACACCGCCATCGCGAGCAGGCTCGCTCCCACAGGGATCTCCACTGTCTTGAGAGTGTTGATCATTTCTACAACACCCGCTTATGGCGCCGCCCGCTAGTGGCCTCATCCGCTCATCCAGAGCGGAATTCGCGCTGGCTGCGCCACGATTGAAGCCTTTCAGCGGCTGGCAGTGTGCGCTAGCGAACAGACATGGCCCAGTCGCTACGACACTCTAATGAGCAGTCGCGGCTACCCATCCTGCTGGTTATCGGCTTGCCGCATCGTGTGTATCGCTGCATTGGAGTACAACCATGACAACTTCATTACGCTCACTGCTGTTTATCGCCCTCACAACCCTGTCTCTGGCTTCAACAGGTTTGCTCAATACCGCAAGCGCCGCAACGGCTGCGGACCTGGAACAGGATTCGCGGCATRCCTTGCAGATCCTCTACAAAGCCAATCCGGTGGCCGAGACCATGTCGCGTACTGCCAAGGCAGTGCTCGTATTCCCTAAAGTTATCAAGGCGGGTCTGGTATTTGGTGGCAGTTTTGGCGAGGGGGTCATGTTCAGCGGTTCGAAAGTAGACAATTACTACAACACCGTGTCCGGTTCATGGGGCTTGCAGGCGGGGGCCCAGTCTTATGCTTACGCCGTGTTCCTGATGACTGACAAAGCGGTCAAGTATGTACGTGAGACCAAAGGCTGGGAAGTTGGCGTRGGCCCGACGGTTGTTGTGGTTGATGAAGGGGTGGCGAAAAATCTGTCGAGCTCGACATTGAAAGACGATGCTTATGCGTTTGTCTTTGGCCAGCAAGGCTTGATGGCGGGCGTCAGTATTGAAGGCACCAAGATTTCGCTGATCAAACGATAAGCCCGACCACGTAGCTCTGGGTTAGAGAGGCTGCCTAAGGCAGTCTCTCCCAGACTTCCGTATTGGCTAATTCGCTGTCGGTCGCGTGTTTTGCGTGGCCGTTTATAGGGTTCAGTTCATAACTACCGGCAGCGTCATAGGCAGCCAAATAGCGTACGCCACTTAATTTGTGGAGGTAGCGCATCAAGGGATGACACTGTGCATTAATACGCTGTACCAGGGCGGATTCGGTCATTGTGTTCATGGTGTTACCTGCTGCAGCGAAGGCTGCTCTGTGGTTATTTTTATTCTGCACCTGATCGTCGCAACGTTCTGTACGCCATCACACACTGGGTAATCTAAATAACGCAAAAAATGTTGCACAAGCGGAATAACAAAGAGCGTGCCTTTGATCAATTAAACACTGGCGATATGTGTGTTGCCGTACAGACTGTACCGGATACGTGTGCCAAGTTGATAGCCTGCAACGCGCAGATCAAGGCCTCACTGCCTGCACAACATCCACCTACTTGCAGACTCAAGGAGAAAAGCCATGAGCTTGGGAACCATACTGTTGATCCTGCTGATTTTGCTGCTGGTTGGCGCTATTCCGACTTGGCCGCACAGCCGAAGCTGGGGCTATGCGCCGAGCGGTTTGTTAGGCGTGGTCGTAATTGTCCTGGTTGTATTGCTTTTATTAGGGAGAATATGACGTCGATCGACAAATAATACGGCGCTCAATGAGTGGTTGCGGTGAATAGTGGGGAGGTATTCGCCGCGGGCGCGGGCGACAGCATTAACATCGACTACTTTCTGCCATCAACCTGTTAATAAAACAAACAGCTCTCCGTGCACTAGCGCACAGACCACTCCGGCCACTACACGCACTCTGAGTGTCAGGCAGATTGCTGCCAGTCATTTTCCGGAGAAAACATGAAAACCTTCCAGAAGTTCACGCTCGGCGCCTTAACGGTAGCCGTGCTCATCAGTTTGAGTGGTTGTCCCACTATGTCGACACAAGGGCGTAACACGGCCATTGGTGCTGGCGTCGGTGCTGTCGGTGGGGCCGTTCTGACCGGAGGCAGCGCCTTGGGCACTGTCGGCGGTGCGGCTGTTGGCGGAGTCATTGGTCACGAAATAAAAAAGTAACTACGCCACGTAACAAAGTGCAGTCATTCATGTTAGTACGATC
>NZ_JBFTLU010000403.1:0-4267 GCF_056396605.1 Pseudomonas sp. 05T35 | reverse complement strand
CGCGAAGGCGGTGTGTCAGCCAACATCAATGCTGAATCACACGCAGTCTTCGCGAGCAGGCTCGCTCCCACAGGGGATGTTTGATGGTTTGAAGGTTAGAGGCTGTCTTGCAGATGACTGCGCAGGTTCTGCAGGTCGGCCTGCAGTTTGCGCATCTGTTCCAGGGTCTGGCCGCTGGCGCCGAGGATGCACGGCGGAATCTCTCGGGCTTTTTCCCGCAGGGCGCGACCTTGTTCGGTCAGCTCGACAATCACCACGCGTTCATCTTCGCGGCTGCGGGTACGGCTCAGCAGGCCTTCGGCTTCCAGGCGCTTGAGCAGCGGTGTCAGGGAGCCGGGATCGGTCAGCAGGCGCGTGCTGATTTCGCCGACGGTCAGCCCGTCGCGCTCCCACAGCACCATCATTGCCAGGTATTGCGGATAGGTCAGGCCCAGTGCTTGCAGCAAGGGTTTGTAGACCTTGGTCATCAGCAGTGAGGTTGAGTGCAGGGCAAAGCACAGCTGGTTGTCCAGCAGCAGGTTGTCGCAGTTGGCCGGGGTGTTGCGTTGGGTGCTCATGTCTAAACCTTGATCATTCATCGTCATGAATTTAGCGGTCGAGTCTTTAATGCGCCAGATAATTTTGGTTTAGGATGCGAGGCCTGAAGTGAGGGGGAGTGGTCAGTGATGGAGTTAGTGATGTATCTGGTGCTCGGCGCTGCGCTGGGCACTGTCGGCGGGGTGTTCGGGATTGGCGGTGGTTTGATCGCGATTCCCGCGTTGGGCGTGTTGTTCGGTCTGGATCAGCAAATTGCCCAGGGCACGGCGTTGGTCATGGTGGTGCCTAACGTGATGCTGGCGCTGTGGCGCTATCACCAGCGCAATCGCATCGAACTGCGCCACGCGTTGCCGTTGGCCTCAATGGGTTTCTGCTTTGCCTGGATCGGCTCGATCTGGGCGGTGGGCATTGATGCACAGCTGATGCGCATCGGATTTGTGGCGTTCCTGATCGCCTTGTCGGCCTACAACCTGTTGCGCATGTTCATGGCTACTACGCCGGCTGCCTCGCAGATGCGTTACTCGTGGCCTTGGCTGGGGGTGTTGGGCGCCGCATCGGGGACCATGGGCGGGTTGTTCGGCGTGGGCGGTGCGGTGGTGGCGACGCCGGTGCTCACCAGCCTGTTCGGCACTACGCAAGTGGTGGCTCAAGGGTTGTCACTGGCGCTGGCCTTGCCCAGCACCGGCGTCACGCTGGTGACTTACGCGCTCCATCATCAAGTGAACTGGGGCATTGCACTGCCGATGGCCGTTGGCGGTTTACTGAGCATCAGTTGGGGCGTGAAGATCGCCCACGCCATGCCGGAGCGCTTGCTACGCGGGTTGTTCTGCGCCTTTCTGGTGCTCTGCGCGGTGATGCTCGCCTTTAAAGTTTGAAGCCTTCGACAATGTGCTCCGCCAGGCACTCGGTGATGGGCGAAGGGTTGTTCAGGTTGCGCACCAGCATGATGCTGGCTTCGGGCAACAGGGGCAGGCCTTCAGCCTCGCCGAGGATGCGCATGTCCTGGGTGATCAGGCTTTCCAGTTGCGCGGTGACCGCCAGCCCGGCGCTGACCACCGCCATGATCGCCGACAGGCTCGAGCTGTTGTAGGCGATCCGGTACTCGCGCCCGGAAGCGTCCAGCGCATTGCAGGCCCAAAGCCTGCAAAAACAATCACTGTTGAACATCGCCAGAGGCAGCGGCGTCTGCTCGTTGGGGCTGAAGCACTGCGCCTGCGCCCAGACAAAGCGTTCCTTGCGCAGCAACTGGCCGATCTCGCTGCCGGGTTCGCGGGTGACGATCGACAGGTCCAGGTCCTGACGCAGCAATAGCTGCTTGGATGACTCGCAATGGACTTCGATCTGGATCAGCGGATAGGCCTGGGCAAAGCGCGAGAGGATGCCTGGCAGGAAACGCATGACATAGTCATCCGGGGTGCCGATGCGCACCGTGCCGACCATGTGTGGCTCACGCAGGGTGTTGAACACTTCGCTGTGGAGTTTCAGGATCCGCCGGGCATAGCCGAGCAACACCTGACCCTCGGCGGTCAGCTTCACCTGACGGCCGTCGCGCTGAAACAACTGGCGTTGCAGCACATCCTCTTCCAGCCGTTTCATCTGCATGCTCACCGCCGATTGCGTGCGATTGACCAGCTCGCCAGCGCGGGTGAAACCACCCTGGTCGGCAATGGCAACGAAGGTGCGCAGGACTTCCGTATCGATACTCGGGTAGTGGCTCAATTCATCAATCTCCGAGATGTATTGCATAAGAAACATTCGTTGGATTGATCTTAGCTCCGGCGCGAGACTTCAGTCATCTACAACGGAGGGCAAGATGATGAAAGGTCAAAAAGGTTATGTGCTGGTTGGAAAGTTTCACGGGTTTTCCCTGGGCCATTGGCTGGAAAAAATCGTCCGCTGGCATGAACTCCACCGTGAGCGTGCATTATTGGCCAGCATGAGTGATGAAGCGCTCAAGGATATCGGTATCAGCCGCGCCGATGTCGAACATGAAGTCGTCCGGCCATTTTGGGATGACCCAATGCACAAATGAGTACCGAACCGCTACACAAGCAGCTTCAGACTGAGGTAGTTTGCGAGCAGACAAGGAGATGCACATGCCCGCAGAACTGTCCTTATCCCTCAAACAGGCTCGGCGTCTGGCGCTGGCCGCCCAGGGTTTCACCGGGCGCCAGCCGCCAGCGGCGGTCAAGCCCGCTCAGCTCAATCGCCTGATCGAACGCTTGGGTATTCTGCAAATCGATTCGGTCAACGCACTGGTGCGCTCGCACTATCTTCCGCTGTTCTCGCGTCTTGGCAACTACTCCGCCGACTTGCTCGACCAGGCCGCCTGGAGCCAGGGCCGACGGCGTACGTTGTTCGAGTATTGGGGGCATGAAGCGTCGTTGTTGCCGCTGTCGATGTATCCCTTGATGCGTTGGCGCATGCAGCGCGCGGCGCAAGGCGAGGGGATCTATCAGCAACTGGCGCGATTCGGTCGCGAACAGCAAGAGACCATTCGCCGCGTCCTGGCTTCAGTCCAGGAGCTGGGTGCACTCGGCGCTGGCAGTTTGTCGACGCGCCAGGAGCGGGCCGGTCCGTGGTGGGATTGGAGCGCTGAAAAGCATGCACTGGAATGGTTGTTCGCTGCCGGCGAAGTGACGGTGGCGGGGCGTCGCGGCTTTGAGCGTCTTTACGACTTGCCGGAACGGGTGATTCCCGAATCGATACTCAAGCAACCGCTGCTCGGCGAAACCGAGGCGCAACGCGGATTGCTGTTGCATGCAGCCAATGCGTTGGGTGTCGGCACGGAAAAGGATCTGCGCGACTATTTTCGTTTGGGTCTGGCCGAGTGCCGCAACGGCCTGGCCGAGCTGGTTGAAAATGGTGAGTTGCTGGTGTGCGGGGTGCAGGGCTGGAAGCAACCGGCATACTGCCTGCCGGAGCCAAAAGTGCCGCGTAAGGTTGAAGCCAGTGCGTTGCTTTCACCGTTTGATTCGTTGATCTGGGAACGCAGTCGAACCGAGCGGTTGTTCGATTTTCGTTATCGGCTGGAAATCTACACGCCGCCAGACAAACGGGTTTACGGCTATTACGTGCTGCCGTTTTTGCACAACGAGCGGATTGCCGCGCGGGTCGACCTTCGAGCGGAGCGGGCGTTGGGTCGGTTGGCGGTGCATGCGGTGCACGAAGAAGAACAAGGCCTGGATGAGCAGGGGATGYAGGCGTTAGCGGCGAATCTTCGGCAGATGGCCGACTGGTTGGGGTTGGAGCAGGTTCAGCTCAATTGCCCAAGGGCCAGTGCGGCGCGGTTGCGGCTGGCGTTGGCGCAGATTGGTGGTGCCTGATCTKACGTCTTCGCGRGCAAGCCCGCTCCCACAAGGTTCAGTGTGATCCCTGTGGGAGCGAGCCTGCTCGCGATGGCGATGTATCAGTCAACCAAAGATGTAATGACTCAACGCCGAACCTGCTTCAGGGTCTCGGCAATCAAGAACGCCAACTCCAGCGACTGATCGGCATTCATCCGTGGGTCGCAATGGGTGTGGTAACGGTCCGACAAACCATCTTCGGTAATCGGTCGTGCACCGCCGATGCATTCGGTGACGTTCTGCCCGGTCATCTCGATATGGATGCCACCGGCATAGGTGCCTTCCGCTTCGTGAACCTGGAAGAACTGCTTCACCTCGCCGAGGATCTGCGCAAAATCCCGGGTCTTGTAGCCACTGATGGCCTTGATGGTGTTGCCGTGCAT
>NZ_JBFTLU010000402.1:0-4269 GCF_056396605.1 Pseudomonas sp. 05T35 | reverse complement strand
GTCCGCACCACGCCACGGTGAACCTCACACCCCGTGAACGCGAAATCTCGATGCACATCGTCAATGGCCTGACCTGCAAGGAAGTGGCCAAAAAACTGGCGATTTCCCACCGGACCGTGGAAGTCCATCGCGCCCGCCTGATGAAAAAACTGCAGGCCAAGAACAGTGCTGAGCTGGTGTCGAAGATTATTTTTGTGAGTTGACGGACGAGCCCCCCGCCAAGCCATAAAGAGAAGTCCTTTCAGTATTCGCGCTGAGGTCGAGAGTGGAGGAAGTACGCTCAGGGAACTCCCCGCAAAAGCCTCCAGTCACAGCTATATATGGCATCCCGCCGCCCCGCGAAGCCGACAACAATGAACAACGAAGAGCTTGTCTCCAAGCCAGTGGTCAGGGCTCATGGTTCGTGGTTGAAAAAACTGGGACCGGGGCTGATTACCGGTGCTGCCGACGATGACCCCAGTGGTATCGCAACCTACTCGCAAGCCGGCGCGCAGTTTGGTCTGAACACGCTCTGGACGTTGTTACTGACGTTCCCCCTGATGGTCGGCATTCAGGTCATCAGCGCCAAAATCGGTCGGGTCAGCGGTCACGGACTGGCAACCAACATTCGCCATCATTACCCCAAGCCCTTTCTATTTTCCATTGTCGGGCTATTGCTGATCGCCAACACCGTGAACATTGCCGCCGACGTCGCCGCAATGGGTAATGCGACGAAGTTGCTGATCGGTGGGCCGACTCACTTCTACGCCGTAGGCTTCGGGGTGGTTTCGTTACTGCTGCAGATGTTCATTCCCTACAGCCGCTATGTGCGCGTACTCAAGTGGCTGACCCTGGTATTGCTGGCTTACGTGGGCATAATTTTTGCGGTGCAGATCCCGTGGGGCAAGGTCGCTCTGCAGACGGTATGGCCGCATCTGTCCTGGAAGCCGGAATACATCACCATAGTCGTGGCCATTTTCGGCACAACCCTCAGCCCCTACTTATTCTTCTGGCAGGCCTCCCAGGAAGTGGAAGAAATGGAGGCTCGTCCCGACGCAGACTCGCTGATCAAGGCTCCAGAGCAGGCAAAGGTCAATTTCCGGCGGATCCGAATCGACACGGTCATTGGAATGGCATTTTCCAACGTCATCGCGTTTTTCATCATGCTGACCACCGCCGTCACCCTTCACATGCACGGCATGACTGATATCCAGACCTCCGAACAAGCGGCGAGTGCCCTGCGGCCCATCGCCGGAGAGTTTGCCTTCTGGCTGTTCAGTGCCGGCATCATCGGTACCGGTTTGCTGGCCATTCCCGTACTGGCAGGTTCCGCCGCCTACGCCATGGCGGGGGCCTTTCAATGGAAAAACAGCCTGGCCGACGAGCCAAAAACCGCCAAAGGCTTCTACGGAGTCATTGCAGCGGCAACGTTGTTGGGCGTTCTGCTGTGCTTTGCGCCCATTGATCCGATCAAGGCTTTGCTGTGGAGCGCCGTGATCAACTGCGTCATGGCCGTGCCGATCATGTTCACCATGATGTTCATGGCATCGCGCAAGGACATCATGGGTGACTTCGTCATTCGGCCAGGCTTGCGGATACTGGGCTGGAGTTGTTCGATGGCGATGGCATTGGCGGTCATCGCGATGTTTTGGGGAATGCTCGCCGGTTGATCCTGTTCAGCACCAACGAACAAGGGGACCGATTGATTGTCGTGAGTCCGACCCAAGTCAAAATTAATCAGCCCCCCTTTTCGTTTCAGCACTTCTTCGCCTGATCTTTCGCCTGCGCCCACACACGCTCTTCCTGCTCGCGCAGCTCCGGTGTGAACTCGGCACCGAAATCTTCCGCCTCGAACACCTGGCGAATTTCGATCTCTGCCTCCGTACCCGGCATCGGGTTTGGGCAGCGTTTGACCCAGTCGATGGCTTCCTGCTTCGACTTCACCTGCCACAGCCAGTAGCCGGCGATCAGTTCCTTGGTTTCGGCAAACGGGCCGTCGATCACCGTACGTTTCTCGCCGGAGAAGCGCACGCGGGTACCTTTGCTGCTGGGGTGCAGGCCTTCGCCGCCGAGGAGGATGCCGGCCTTGACCAGCTCTTCGTTGTAGTTGCCCATCGCGGTCAACAATTCCTGGCTGGGCATCACGCCGGCTTCGGAATCCTTGCTGGCTTTTATAATGATCATGAATCGCATCGTCGTCTCTCCGTTGGATGTGAACTACTCACTACCTTGTCGAACGGTAGCGCCGCAAATCGACAGCCCTTCATTTTTTATTTCCGCGCCCTCAACGATCCTAGGACATTTCCCGCAAACCGTAGTGCATGTGGTGAACTGGCGAGGAAGGATCAGGAGAGATAGCCTTCAGGTGTCGCTGCGCATCAGCGACCGGCTTTGACAGGCCGAAAAGTGTAATCTTTCACTCCACCTGAAAAGACGGCATGCTTTCCCGCATGCAGTTTCTTTATGGCGGCTGTGCGCGGGGCATCTTCGGGTGCGCCGGGTTCTTACACTTCTGGTCTGTCAACCCGCGTACGGCTGCCACCCAATCCTGTTTGACAGCGGGGGGCTGGCAGCTTTTATCACCAGTGTAAGGAGCTCCACCATGAAAAAGATCACCCCCAATCCCCCCGAAAAAACCACCACTCCTGTAAGCAATCTCTTCACCCTCCTCCCCAACATCGACACCGAAACCCTGCTGATCCACACCTCCGAAACCCTCGCCTCGCTCAACGTCATGACCACCGATCTGGCCTTCCAGCTCGAAGACTCGCGTCGCAACGTGGCGTTGGCGATTCAGCAGTTGATCGTGCTGGGCGAATTGCTGGTGAACCGGGCACTGGAGCATTTCGACACGCCGGACGCATCACACGAACCTCAACCCGCCGCTCACCACTGAGTGGTCACGCTCTGCTATTGAATGGAGGTTCTGCCATGACTCGATACATGCCCATCACCGGCATCGACTGCACCATCGCATCCCTGTTAATCGACACCGAAGCGCCGCTGGACGTGCTGCATGAAACAGCCGCCTACCGCATCCGTACCGCGACACAGTTGTTGGAGATCGTCGCCACCGGCGAGGGGATTCACAGTGAACTGGCACGAGCGCTGGTGGTTTCACTGCGCGATGGTTGTGATTTGCTGGACGTTGTTGGGCGACGATTGCAGGCGCAGGTTTTCTTGTCGTGAGGAAAATGGTGGCCCTCGCGGGCCACTTTCTAGCAATTGAGTTAACCCGTGCGCGGCTCACGATAAGCCTCTGACTCAACGGAAGGCTTCACTTAACGTAACTTTCTGTCGACCCAATGCGTGGGTATCGCTTCGTGAAACTACCTCAGCATCGTTCCTTCCGTGGTCAGGGTCAGATATTTCCCGCAAGCCAAAGCGTCGTGTGTGAACTTGTGCGGAATGAGCCGCAAACCTAATCTAGGCAAACGATACAGACGGTTCGTCTCAAACCGATTGATCGAGATCGCCACTGCCACCAGACTCCACCTTCCGCACTACCCGCTGACAAGGAGGCCACATGCAACGCACTGCGCTACCCAGCCATCTTGTTGGCATTGGCTTGTACACCCCGGCAGAAGCCGCGCTCTACACCGGCATTCCGGCCGCTGACATCCGCCGCTGGTTGTTCGGGTATACCGCCCACGGTGCTCTGCATCCTGGTCTGTGGCCCTCCGAACTGGCTGATCTGGGTGAACCCATCCTGGGTTTTCACGACCTTCTCGAAATTCGCTTTGTTCACGCTTTCCGTAAGCACGGCGTTAGCTTGCAAGCTATTCGCAGCGCTTCGGTGCAAGCAAAAGCGATGTTTGATCAGGCCTATCCCTTTACCTGCAAACGATTCCAAACAGACGGACGGAGCATTTTCGCCACGGTTCTGGATGAACTCGGCGATGACGCCTTGCTTGACCTGGTCAAAAGGCAATACGCCTTCAAACAGGTCATCACGCCATCGCTCTATGAAGGCATTGATTACACGGGCTCTGGTGCCGCTCAACGCTGGTACCCGATCAAACGCAGCAAGGCCATTGTTCTCGACCCCTCCAGAAACTTTGGAAAACCTGTGCTTTCCGTTACAGGGATCGACACAGCAACTGTTTTCAGTGCTTATCAAGCCGAAGGGAACGATGCCAAGCGCGTTGCTCAAATTTACGAGATACCTGCCAACGCAGTAGACGCGGCAGTTAATTTCGAGCTTAGGAATGCGGCTTGAACTTCCTGCTGGACAACAACCTCCCTCCCGCTCTGGCCCGTGCCCTTAACGAACTCTCCAAATCCGAAGGC
>NZ_JBFTLU010000401.1:0-7674 GCF_056396605.1 Pseudomonas sp. 05T35 | reverse complement strand
TTTCTAAACTGGAAAAGGGCGACGATTATTATGACGTCTTACTAAAGAACAAAAAGTCCCTTGATGCTGCCATTGAACTATTCGAAAGTCAGTCTTTTTATGACAAGATAAGTCCACTTATAGAGCAAGTCGAAGGGGTGGTGACATCCGAATCACCGGCAAATTTCAAACGTACCCTGGTAAAAGAGGGCATCGAAGCAGCGAAGAGCGTTCTTAAAATGGCCGACGCGCAGTTGAAATATGAAGACATGGTGAAAGCCCGAACGGAAATCATCAAAAAGATCATGGCACGAGACCAACGTGCCGACAATACAGATAGGCAACTCAAATACTACTTCGATGAAATAGCACAAATCGAAGATTACGAGCGCTTGCGGGAGCCAAAAAGACAGTATGTCGAAGAGGTCGAAAAAATAATTTCATCATTTGATTCTTTTATCCAAACCGTCTTTTCTGAACCGCCAATAGACCCGATGAGCGTAGCCCAACGTTTTGTAAATAACGCATCTGTTTTTCGGTCTTATGCGGACAACCTCTTCCGGCAGTGGGCTCGTGTTTAATCTGCCCTCACGGGCGTGAGTGCAATTACCACGCTCTATCAAACCATCTGTCGACACCAAGGTATTAATCTGGCCGCCTCTTTTTGTAGCGCCCCCTTCCAGCATTGATAGTGAACACTATCAATGCTGGAAGGGCGAACTAACCTGGAGAACTAAAATGAAAAAAAGTGTCAGCAGCCTGACAGGCTATGTAGAAAAATTGTCATCAGGCAAAACCGCCGTGTTCAAAAACTGGGTTACCTTTGACAAAGGTACAACCAAAGTATTCAGAAGTTCACAGCCATACTACAACGATACAGATGACACACTTCAAAAGTTTGACACACCGGCCATCGCACTTTTAAAAGTCTACAACATCAAAGGCATCATCAGCCTGAATCATAATTTAATATATGAAACCAGCGCAGTAGCATTGAGCAAAGAGAATATCACTTATCACAATCTCGCCATTGTGGATTTCAGCACCCCTTCAGCCAAAGAACTTTTACAGGGGTGTAAGGCCATAGATAGCGTACTGGATAAAGGAGGTAACGCTTTGGTTTATTGTGGTTTTGGCCAGGGAAGGACGGGAACGATGATGACAGCTTATGGAATATACAAACTCCCCAAAGGAAGTCCGGCCTCCAAGTTAGAAGCACTTATCGACGCGTCTACAGCGGAGACCGATGACCAGGAGAAAGCTCTCCGCGAGCTTTACAAAATGCAAAACTCTTAGAAAGACTGTGTATTGGCCAAATGAGGGTGGTCATCATGACCTCCCTCTATCACTGACAACGCTCAGCGCTTAATGATGCTCACGCGTCGCGCGGAATTTCACGTCCGGCCAGCGCTCTTCCATCAGTGCCAGGTTGACCCGGGTCGGGGCCAGGTAGGTCAGGTGGCCGCCGCCGTCGAGGGCGAGGTTTTCCACGGCCTTGACGCTGAACTCTTCGAGCTTCTTCTTATCGCTGCAATCGATCCAGCGGGCGGACCACACGGTGATCGGCTCGTAGGCGCATTCGACCTTGTATTCCTCTTTCAGGCGGCTGGCGACCACATCGAACTGCAGCACACCGACGGCGCCGAGGATGATGTCGTTGCTACGTTCCGGGAAGAACACCTGGGTCGCGCCCTCTTCGGCCAGCTGCTGCAAGCCCTGGCGAAGTTGCTTGGACTTGAGCGGATCCTTCAGGCGTACGCGACGGAACAGTTCCGGGGCGAAGTGCGGGATACCGGTGAAGCCCAGGGTTTCGCCTTCGGTGAAGGTGTCGCCGATCTGGATGGTGCCGTGGTTGTGCAAACCGATGATGTCGCCGGCAAACGCTTCTTCCAGCTGCTCACGCTCGGAGGAGAAGAAGGTCAGCGCATCGCCGATCCGGACGTCCTTGCCGGTACGCACGTGGCGCATCTTCATACCTTTTTCGTACTTGCCGGAGCAGATACGCATGAAGGCAATGCGGTCGCGGTGTTTAGGGTCCATGTTCGCCTGGATCTTGAACACGAAACCGCTGAACTTCTCTTCCACCGGTTCCACGGTACGCTCGTTGGCGACACGGGCCAGCGGCTTCGGTGCCCAGTCGACCACGGCGTCGAGCACGTGATCGACCCCGAAGTTGCCCAGCGCCGTACCGAAGAACACCGGGGTCAGTTGGCCGTCCAGGAATTCCTGTTGATTGAATTCGTGGCAGGCGCCTTGCACCAGTTCCAGCTGTTCGATGAAGCGCTCGTACTCGTCACCCAAATGCGCTCGGGCTTCATCGGAGTCGAGCTTCTCGATGATTTTCACATCGGTCCGCTCGTGGCCGTGGCCTGCGGTGTAGACGATGATGTAGTCGTCGGCGAGGTGATAGACGCCTTTGAAATCGCGGTAGCAACCGATCGGCCAGGTGATCGGCGCAGCCTTGATCTTCAGGACGGCTTCGATTTCGTCGAGCAGTTCGATCGGGTCACGAATGTCGCGGTCGAGTTTGTTGATGAAGCTGACGATCGGCGTGTCACGCAGACGGCAGACGTCCATCAGGGCGATGGTCCGTGGCTCTACACCCTTACCGCCGTCGAGGACCATCAATGCCGAGTCGACCGCCGTCAGGGTGCGGTAGGTGTCTTCGGAGAAGTCTTCGTGGCCCGGGGTGTCGAGCAGGTTGATCATGTGATCGCGATACGGGAACTGCATGACCGACGTGGTAATGGAAATACCACGCTGCTTTTCCATTTCCATCCAGTCGGAGGTGGCATGGCGGTCGGATTTGCGAGACTTCACCGTGCCGGCAACCGCAATCGCCTTGCCCATCAGCAAGAGCTTCTCGGTGATGGTGGTCTTACCCGCATCGGGGTGGGAAATAATGGCGAAAGTGCGGCGTTTCGCGACTTCGGCGGCCTGTTTGGTCATGGGAAATCGCCTGGCAGGTGATTCAAAAAAGGGCGGCGAGTATAGCGTAAACATGGGGCCACGGACCACCGTTCACCCTGTAGCAGCTGCCGAGCTTGCGAGGCTGCGTTCGGCGGCGCAGCCGTCGTAAATCAAAAAACGTGGTCTTTCAGGCATACCGCGCATGACGGTTTTACGGCCGCTTCGCAGCCGAACGCAGCCTCGCGGGCTCGGCAGCTGCTACAGGATGTGAGGCGAATGGGGTGGCTAAATGCTGCTAATTGTGGAACCTTTTAAAGAGTGGAGCCGTCCACTCCCCTGTTACGACCTGTCGTCAGGGGCTGAAATATCAGCAAGTCAGCCTGACGAGGCTGCGCTTATGGCTCGATCTCATGCCGCTTTGCCGGCATCGAACGAGCTGCTTTTCGCGAACAGTTTCCTGCCGGCATCCTCCTCAGCCGCCCGACCATGGTCGGACGCGCCGAACGCTTCATGCAGCTCTTCAACATCGGCAACACCGTCCCGCCTCTCGCCGTACTGGCCATCGCCCTGGGGATTCTCGGGATCGGTAGCGGCCCCGCGATATTTGCGCTGTTCCTCGCGTCCCTATTACCCATCGTGCGCAACACCTACGAAGGCCTGAAAAACGTTCAGGGTTCACTCAAGGAGGCGGCTGTCGGTATCGGCATGACCCCGCGTCAGGTGCTCTGGCGGGTCGAACTGCCGAACGCTGTGCCGATCATCATCGGCGGCGTGCGCGTCGCATTGGCGATCAACGTCGGCACCGCCCCACTGGCGTTCCTGATCGGCGCCAACAGCCTGGGCAGCCTGATTTTCCCTGGCATCGCCTTGAACAATCAGCCGCAACTGATCCTCGGCGCAGTCTGCACTGCCCTGCTGGCCTTACTGCTCGACGGTCTGGTGACACTGGCCAGCCGACTCTGGCTGGAACGCGGTTTACCCCAGTCCTGAATCCGGCTGAGCGAAGGAATAATCATGAAGACATTTAGCTTGTTACTAGGCTGCGTCCTGCTGTGCGCAGGATTTGCCCATGCCGCCGACAAACCGTTGATCCGCATCGGCGCCCGGGTGTTCACCGAACAAACCCTGCTCGCGGAAATTACCTCGCAATACCTGCGGACGAAGGGTTACGAGGTTCAGGTGACCGGCGGCCTGGGCAGCAGCCTGGCCCGCAGCGCCCATGAAAACGGTCAACTCGACCTGATGTGGGAATACACCGGTGTGTCGCTGGTGGCTTACAACCATGTCACCGAGAAACTCGACAGCGAACAGTCCTACGCGCGGGTTAAGGAGCTCGACGCGAAAAAGGGTCTGGTCTGGCTCAGTCCGTCGAAATTCAGCAACACCTACGCCTTGGCGCTGCCGAAGAACGTGGCTGACGAATACCCGCAGATCAACCGCATCAGCGACTTGAACAACGTGCTCGGCGCTGAGGTGAAGGCCAACCACCTGGTGGCTCTGGACACCGAGTTCGCCAACCGTTCCGACGGCCTCAAAGGCATGGTCAAGCTCTACAACATGAACCTGACCCGCAACAATATCCGCCAGATGGACGCCGGGCTGGTCTACACCGCGCTGCGCAATGGCCAGGTATTTGCCGGCCTGGTCTACACCACTGACGGTCGCTTGAACGCTTTCAAGTTGAAACTGCTGGAAGACGACAAGCATTACTTCCCCGACTACACCGCTGCGCCGGTTGTGCGTCAGGTGTACCTCGATGCCCATCCGCAACTGGCCGAACAGCTCAAACCACTGGCCGAACTGTTCGACGACCAAACCATGCGTCAGCTCAATGCGCGGGTCGATGTCGATCATGAAAGCCCTTCCGCCGTGGCCGCAGATTTCTTGCGCCAGCACCCATTGAACTAAGGAGGAAAAGCCATGGAGTTTCTCAACGCCTTTTCCCATCTGGACTGGCCACTCGTCCTGCACCTGACCTGGCAACACGTCACCCTGGTCGGCATCGCCGTGACYCTGGCGATTGTGGTCGGCGTGCCGCTGGGCATTCTGATGACGCGCTTCCCGACGCTGGCCGGTCCCTTGCAAGCCAGCGCCACGGTGCTGTTGACCATCCCGTCGATTGCACTGTTTGGTCTGCTATTGCCGTTCTACTCGAAATTCGGCCAGGGCCTGGGACCGATGCCGGCCATCACCGCGGTGTTTCTGTATTCCCTGCTGCCAATCATGCGTAACACCTACCTGGCGCTGACCGGCGTCGAACCCGGCATTCGCGAAGCCGCACGCGGTATCGGCATGACCTTCGGTCAACGCCTGCGCATGGTCGAATTACCGATTGCGGTGCCGGTGATCCTCGCCGGCGTGCGCACCGCCGTGGTCATGAACATTGGTGTGATGACCATCGCCGCCACCATCGGCGCCGGTGGTCTGGGCGTATTGATCCTCGCTGCCATCAGCCGCAGCGATATGTCGATGCTGATCGTCGGTGCGGTGCTGGTCAGTCTTCTGGCGATCTTCGCCGACCTGCTTCTGCAATGGCTGCAACGTTCGCTGACTCCAAAAGGACTCCTGAAATGATCGAACTTCAAAACCTCAGCAAAACCTTTCACAGCAACGGCAAAGACATCAAAGCCGTGGACTCGGTGAACCTGACCGTCAATGAAGGCGAGATTTGCGTGTTCCTCGGGCCCTCGGGTTGCGGCAAAAGCACCACGTTGAAAATGATCAACCGGTTGATCAAACCAACCTCGGGCAAAATCCTGATCAACGGCGAAGACACCACCGACCTCGACGCAGTGACGCTGCGCCGCAATATCGGTTATGTGATCCAGCAGATCGGCCTGTTCCCGAACATGACCATCGAGGAAAACATCACCATCGTGCCGCGCCTGCTCGGCTGGGACAAACAGCAATGCCACGACCGCGCCCGCGAGTTGATGAGCATGATCAAGCTCGAACCCAAGCAGTATCTGAGCCGCTACCCGCGCGAGCTGTCCGGTGGCCAGCAACAGCGGATCGGCGTGATCCGCGCCCTCGCCGCCGACGCCCCACTGCTGTTGATGGACGAACCGTTCGGCGCGGTCGACCCGATCAACCGCGAGATGATCCAGAACGAGTTTTTCGAGATGCAGCGGGCGCTGGGCAAGACCGTGATCATGGTCAGTCATGACATCGACGAAGCGATCAAGCTCGGCGACAAGATCGCGATCTTCCGTGGAGGCAAGCTGATCCAGGTCGATCACCCGGACACCTTGCTCGCGCACCCGGCGGATGACTTTGTCAGCAACTTCGTCGGCCAGGACAGCACGCTCAAGCGCCTGCTGCTGGTCAAGGCCGAAGACGCGGCGGACAACGCGCCGTCAGTCAGCCCGGAAACGCCGGTGACCGAAGCGCTGGAGTTGATGGACGAACTCGACCGCCGCTACGTGGTGGTCACCTGCGCCGACAACAAGGCCTTGGGTTATGTGCGGCGCCGCGATCTGCACCGTCAGGCCGGCACCTGCGTGCAATACCTGCGCGAATTCAACGCCACGGCAGCCTACGACGAGCACCTGCGAATCCTCTTGTCGCGCATGTACGAGTTCAACCGGTCGTGGTTGCCAGTAATGGATGCCGAGCGGGTGTTCCTTGGGGAAGTGACCCAAGAGTCGATTGCCGAGTATTTGAGCTCTGGCAAATCCCGTGGGGGCAAGACCAGTATCGTTTCGCCGGCAGAGGTTGCGCTGGCCTGACAGGACGCCATCGCGGACAGTTGGGCCGGGGCAGCTTGCCCTTGTCCGCGACACCCTCTATCCCCGCTGACGATCGAGGGGGATGGCCTGATCTTCTTCAATGAACTTGAACATCGCCTGATCTGACGGTGAGACGGGCATGATGATGTAAATAATCGGACGCGAGATGCCTGTCTGAGTCAGAAAGTCCTTTTGATCGTATTGCGCAACTGCCTTACCCTCTGCATTGAAGTAAAAGAACGCCTGCAAAGGCAGTACTTTGCCAATACCCTGTTCCCACTTGGCCAGTCTGATTTCGTTGTAATCATTGAACGAATCTTCGAAGATCAACCCTTGGGCCTTCAACCCTTCGTTAATTGCGCTGACCGCATGTTCACCCAAGRCATCTCGCACATTGAATCCACACATACCACCATAACCTTTATGTTCTTTATAGTGGACAACCCACTGCTCAGCCGTGGTAATTCCCTGGGATTGGCATTCCCGGCTGGTGGGTCCATCCGAACTTTGCCCACACCCCTGATCTTCCCTGTCATTGGTTGCCCCGTCTCGAGGAAAAAAACAAAGAATGTCGATATTTTTCTTGTCCGCAGGCGCATCGCGCTTCGCGTAAAAAATGAAGCCATTCTTGTAAATGTACATGCTCCTGAACCTCGAATCCTGTCTCACGTACGAGGCCGATACGCCCTTGACCGTCGGGCTGGGGTTAGGATCCCACGAGTGATACTGCGTGGAGTGACTGGTGCCTCTGAGAATGACGCCTGAACACTCGAATACTGTGCCCGGGGAAAATGTTCGGCAAACCTTTGGAACGTTGTTATAGCGATCCGTCAGGTTCTTCGCCGTCTGCGGCCCGACAACGCGCAAGTCTTCTATCGCGTTTGCGTCTGGCGGAGCAGATTGTTGTGTAACGGCAAAACCCCGATGATTCACACAGGCTGAAAGCAGCATTGCAGAAATTACCGCAACTATTCTTTTCATCCCCTCACTCCTAGATAAGAAACATCAACTTCCCTGAGCTCCGCACAAACAGAAGCAGCTCCGGGCTAAACATGTA
>NZ_JBFTLU010000400.1:0-4336 GCF_056396605.1 Pseudomonas sp. 05T35 | reverse complement strand
GTGTTGAAGTCTTCGCCCTCGCCGAAGTAACCGGCTTTGACGTCCAGTTTACCGTCGAGGAACTGGTGCTGAACCCACAATTGGGTCAGACGGACCATATGGCCACGACCGTAGACTTCCTGAGAGGAACTCAAGGTGCCGGCACGCGGATCGCCGACACGGTCATTGGAGATGTTCTGACCGTTACGGTTGGTGAGCTGGATCTTGGCCTGGGTGTTATCCCAGCCCCACAGTTTTTGCAGGTCCAGCGCCACGCCCAGACCAAACTGGTCGGCGTAACGTGCGGTCTTGTCGTGGTTGTAGCCGCCGTGGAGGTTGGCGCCCACTTCACCGACGTAATCCGCCTTGATGTCGATACCTTKGTCGATCAGCTTGGTCCGCTCGCCACCCCAGTCCCCCGTCATCCACTTGGAGTCGGCGCTGAATGCATCAGCTGCGTGTGCGTTACCGGCCATGATCAGTACCGCAACAGCTGACAATTGGCAGATAAGCTGAGCGTTGTTCTTCTTTTTCATCCCTACATCCTCGTCTTTATTGTTATTAACTGTTTTTATCTAACGCGGTTTACAGCGATTGCGGCGGATGACAGACCATCCGCCGCATATCCCCCCTGTGGGAGCGAGCCTGCTCGCGATAGCGGTGTATCAGTCGACATCAATGTTGAATGTCAGATAGCTATCGCGAGCAAGCTCGCTCCCACATTTGATCTTCAGCGCCCTTTGAATTGAGCAACGTTGTCGCTGTGAGTCCCGGTTTTCGCTTGACCGGCCGTCCCCAGACGCTCGCCCGTCTTGGCATCGAACAGCAGCACTTTCGATGGATCGAATTGCAGGGTCAGGGTCTCGCCAACGGCCGGCGCAACGTCCGGCGCCAGACGGCAGCAGACTTTGGTTTCGTTCAAATTGACGAACACCAACGTATCCGGACCGGTCGGCTCGGTGACCTGGACTTCGGCACGAATGGTCGGCAAACCATTGGCCTCGCCGTTCGCCAGGACAATTTGCTCCGGGCGCATGCCGAGGATCACTTCGCGGTCCTCAAGACCGGCGTCCTGCATGCCCAGCGGCAGCTCGCAACGCGCCTGGCCGCTGTCGAGCAATGCCAGCAGACGGCCGTCCTTGCGCTGCAAACGCAGCGGGATGAAGTTCATCGGTGGCGAGCCGATGAAGCTGGCAACGAACAGGTTGGCCGGGTCGTTGTAGATCTGCTTCGGCGTGCCGAACTGCTGGATGATCCCGTCCTTCATCACCGCCACTTTGTCACCCAGGGTCATGGCTTCGATCTGGTCGTGAGTCACGTAGACCGTGGTGGTTTTCAGGCGCTGGTGCATCAGTTTCATTTCGGTGCGCATCTCGACCCGCAGCTTGGCGTCGAGGTTGGACAGCGGTTCGTCGAACAGATAAATCTTCGGCCGCCGCGCCAGCGCACGGCCCATGGCCACACGCTGTTGCTGACCACCAGAGAGCTGGCCGGGCTTGCGGCTGAGCAGGTGTTCGATTTGCAGCAGCTTGGCGACCCGCGCCACTTCCTCGTCGATTTCAGCCGCCGGCATTTTGCGGATCTTCAGGCCGAAGGCGATGTTGTCGCGCACGCTCATGGTCGGGTACAGCGCGTAGGACTGGAACACCATGGCGATGTCACGATCCTTGGGGCTCATGCCGCTGATGTCAGCGTCGTCCACCAGAATCGCCCCGCCACTGATGTTTTCAAGACCCGCGATGCAGTTCATCAAGGTCGACTTGCCGCAACCGGACGGGCCGACGAGGATCAGGAACTCACCGTCATCGATCTTCAGTTCGATGTTTTTCAGGGTGTCCGGCAAGCCGCTGCCGTAGGTTTTGTTGACGTTGCGTAATTCGAGAGTTGCCATGTTCTACCCCTTGACCGCGCCGGACGTCAGCCCACGCAGGAAATACTTGCCAGCGAATATGTAGACCAGCAGTGTCGGCAGCCCGGCGATCATCGCCGCCGCCATATCAACGTTGTATTCCTTGACCCCGGTGCTGGTGTTGACCAGGTTGTTCAGGGCCACGGTGATTGGCTGGGCATCGCCACTGGCGAAGACCACACCGAACAGGAAGTCATTCCAGATCTGGGTGAACTGCCAGATCAGGCAGACCATCACGATCGGAATCGACATCGGCAGCAGGATCTTCCCGAAGATCGTGAAGAAGCCCGCACCATCCAGCCGCGCCGCCTTGACCAGCGCATCCGGAATGCTCACGTAGTAGTTACGGAAGAACAGCGTGGTGAACGCCAGCCCGTAGACGATGTGCACCAGCACCAGCCCTGTGGTGGTGTTGGCCAGGCCGAGTTTGCCGACGGTGAATGAGGCTGGCAGCAGCACGGTCTGGAACGGCAGGAAGCAGCCGAACAACAGCAGGCCGAAGAACAACTGCGAACCACGGAAGCGCCACATCGACAGCACGTAGCCGTTCATTGCACCGATGAAGGTCGAGATCAGCACCGCCGGCACGGTAATTTTCACCGAGTTCCAGAAGTAGCCGCCTACCACGTCCCAAGCCTTGATCCAGCCAATGCCATCAATCACTTGCGGCCAGCTCAAGAGGTTGCCGGTGCGGATGTCTTCCGGGGATTTGAAGCTGGTCAGCAGCATCACCACCAGCGGAATCAGGTACACCGCAGCGGCCAGCAACAAGGTCGCGTAAATCGCAATGCGGCTGAAGCTGATGGCTGGTTTGCCAAGCTGATTACTCATGGCGTTTGCCTCGCAATTCGGAGTACAGGTAAGGCACCAGAATCGCCAGGATCGCGCCGAGCATCATCATCGCGCTCGCCGAACCGATGCCCATCTGGCCACGGCTGAAGGTGAAGGAATACATGAACATCGCCGGCAGGTCGGAGGAGTAACCCGGACCGCCCGCAGTCATCGCCGCCACCAGGTCGAAGCTCTTGATCGCGATGTGCGCAAGGATCATGAAGGCGCTGAAAAACACCGGACGCAGGCTTGGCAGGACGATCTTCAAATAGATGGTCGGCAGGCTCGCACCGTCGACCTGAGCGGCACGGATGATCGACTGATCGACACCGCGCAGGCCAGCCAGGAACATCGCCATCACAAACCCGGAGGCTTGCCACACAGCAGCGATTACCAGGCAGTAAACCACGCGATCCTGATCCACCAGCCAGTCCAGCCGAAAGCCTTCCCAGCCCCAGTCACGCAGCATCTTGTCCAGGCCCAGGCCTGGGTTGAGCAGCCATTTCCAGGCAGTACCGGTGACGATCATCGACAGCGCCATCGGGTACAGGTAGATGGTGCGGATGAAGCCTTCCTTGCGAATGCGCTGATCGAGCAGCACCGCCAGAAACACCCCGAGCACCAGGCTGATACCGATGAACATGCCACCGAAGACCGCGAGGTTCTTGCTCGCGACCCACCAGCGGTCGTTCTCCATCAACCGGACGTATTGCTGCAGGCCGACCCACTTGTAGCTCGGCATGAAGCTGGAGTTGGTGAAGGACAAAACGAATGTCCAGATGATGTAACCGTAAAAGCCAACCAGGACGATCAGCATGCTCGGCGCCAAAACCAGTTTGGGGAGCCAGCGCTGCAGTGCGTCGAACGGTGAGGCTTTGCTGAAAACCGCCACAGAGCTCATCGGGATAATCCAGGTGAAGAGAAGTAAATGCGCACAGTGGCCCCTTGTGGGAGTGAGCTTGCTTGCGATAGCGGTGCAACAGTCGACATCTCTATTGAATGTCAGTCAGCTATCGCGAGCAGGCTCGCTCCCACAGGGTCGTGCGGCGTCAGGAATTACTGGGCGGCTTTGATGGCCGATGCCAGTTGGGCGCTGGCCTTGGCCGGGTCAGCGCTCTTGTCGTTCATGAAGTTGGTCACCACATCGAAGATCGCGCCTTGCACAGCCAGGGAGGTGGCCATGTTGTGCGCCATGCTCGGTTGCAGGCCGCCGCTCTTCTCGTCTGCCAGGAAGTCCTTGGCCGACGCCTGGGCGCAGGAGTCGAAGCCCGACGCGCTCATGTCATTGAGCATGTCGGTGCGCACCGGAATCGAACCTTTGTTGATGCTGAAGACCTTCTGGAAGTCTTTACCCAGCGCGACCTTGGCCAGGTCCTGCTGAGCGGCGATATCGCCGGTGCGATCGGCCTTGRGCTTGAACACCGCGAGGGAGTCGATGTTGTAGGTGAAGGATTTGTCAGTGCCCGGGAATGGCACACACTCATAGTCCTTGCCCGCTACCTTGTGGGCGGCGGTCCATTCACTCTTGGCCCAGTCACCCATCATCTGCATGCCGGCCTTGCCGTTGATCACGTCGGCAGCAGCGATGTTCCAGTCACGACCTGCGCGGTTGGGGTC
>NZ_JBFTLU010000399.1:0-8372 GCF_056396605.1 Pseudomonas sp. 05T35 | reverse complement strand
GCGTAGCAGTCCCATTTTCAGGGCCGCTTCGCGCCCCAGCGGGAGCAAGCTCCCTCGCCACAGGGATGTCGAAACGTCCGGCAACCGATTACAAATCCCTAACACTGCAATTTTCCTGACTGAGGCGTCAACGCGTAGAATGCGCCGCCCGCGCATCAAACCCCTTTGGACGCTTCGCCTGTGAATTCCGTGACTGACAGCCTCGCTGCTACCTCCCTCAACCGCCCGGCCCGGGTTCGCCTGGAGCTTAAAAGCCTGCTTGGCCTGGCGCTGCCGATCATGATCGCGCAACTGGCAACCACCGCCATGGGGTTCGTCGATGCAGTGATGGCGGGCAGAGTCAGCCCACGGGATTTGGCGGCGGTCGCACTGGGTAATTCGATCTGGATTCCGATCTACCTGCTGATGACCGGGGTTCTGCTGGCCACCACCCCCAAGATCGCCCAACGCTTTGGCGCAAAGCAGCACGACGAGATCGCGCCTCTGGCACGCCAGGCCTTGTGGCTGGCGCTCTGTGTCGGACTGACAGGCAGTGGCCTGCTGCTTGGCGCCGAGCCGATCCTGCACTGGATGAAAGTCGACCCGCAGTTGATTGAGCCGAGCATGGGCTACTTGCACGGTATCGCCTTCGGCTTTCCCGGCATTGCCTTCTACTACGTACTGCGTTGCTACAGCGATGCAATGGGTCGCACCCGTCCAAGCATGGTCATTGGCCTGAGTGGTTTATTGCTCAATATTCCAGTGAACTACGCGCTGATCTATGGCCATTTCGGCCTGCCGGCCCTCGGCGGCGTCGGTTGCGGCTGGGCCAGCGGCATCGTCATGTGGTTCATGGCGCTGAGCATGGCCGGCTGGACCCGCTGGGCGCCCTTCTATGCCCCCACGCGCGTGCTGGTGCGTTTCGATCGTCCGCAGTGGGCGGTGATCAAACGCTTGGTCGGCATCGGCCTGCCAATCGGTATCGCGGTATTTGCCGAATCCAGCATCTTTGCGGTCATCGCCCTGCTGATCGGTAGCCTCGGATCGACCGTCGTGGCCGGGCACCAGATCGCCCTGAACATCAGCTCGCTGCTGTTCATGATTCCTTATTCCCTGGGGATGGCGGTCACCGTACGGGTGGGGCAGGCATTGGGGGCCGGGAACCCGTATCAGGCGAGCTTCGCGGCGAAGGTTGGCCTGGGCGCGGCGCTGGTGTTCGCCGTATTCTCGGCGAGCCTGATTCTGCTTCTGCGCGAACCAATCGCCTCGATCTACACCGCCGACAAGACCGTCATCCAGATCGCCTCTATGCTGATCGTCTATGCCGCGCTGTACCAGTGTTCCGATGCTATCCAAGTGATCTGTGCTGGCGCACTGCGCGGTTACCAGGACACCCGGGCGACCATGGTCCTGACGTTGTTCGCCTATTGGGGGATCGGCCTGCCGGTAGGGTACGTGCTGGGATTGACCGACTGGTTCGGCCCGGCCAGCGGCCCGAGCGGGCTGTGGGAAGGTCTGATTGCAGGCCTGAGCTGCGCGGCGCTGATGCTCTCGATCCGCCTGACGCGCAGTGCGCGCAAGCGGATCCGCATCAGTCAGCGGGTTAACCGACGTTAAAAAAAAGGCCTGCAAACGCAGGCCTTTTTTTTCGGGTCCGTTAATCGGACTTCTTGCGAAGCTCGCGATAGGGCCATCACATTCAATATCAATGTTGATTGTTACACCGCTATCGCGAGCAGGCTCGCTCCCACATGGGGCCGGGTGAATCAGCGGGTTTTCGGTTTCTTTACGTCATGCCGACGCAAATGGCAGGTCACTTCTTCGCGGTCGTGGTACAGCTGTTTGCAGCCGATATCGACCCGAATGCCACGCGCCTTGAAGCCTTCTGCGATGCGCTCAAGCAAGCGCTTCACTTCGGCATAACGTTGCTTCATCGGCAGCTTCAGGTTGACCACCGCCTCGCGGCAATGCCCCTCGCCAATCCACTCTTCCAGCATCGCCGCGTTACGCGCCGGTTTCTCGACGATGTCGCAGACCATCCAGTCCACCGGTTGCTTGGGCTTGAAGGTAAAACCGTCCGCCATCAAGTGCTGAACCAGCCCGGTGTCCATCAGGCTTTCAGCCATCGGGCCATTATCGATAGCCGTCACCAGCATGCCGCGATTGACCAGTTGCCAGGTCCAGCCGCCCGGCGCGGCGCCAAGGTCGACGCCGGTCATGTCGCTGTGCAGGCGCTCGTCCCACTGATCACGCGGGATGAAGTGGTGCCACGCCTCTTCCAGCTTCAGGGTCGAACGGCTGGGCGCTTCACGCGGGAACTTCAGGCGCGGAATGCCCATCGGCCACATCGCCGAGTTGTTGGCTTCCGCCAGGCCGACGAACACTTCACGGCCGCTTTTGAAGGTCAGCAACAAACGCGGCTTGTTGGCGTCTTCCACCAGTTTGCCGGCGCCGCTCAGCGCCTTGCGCAGCGGGCCTTCGAATTTCTTGCAGAAGTTCGACAGCTCTTTGCCATCGTTGGTGTCGACCACTTCCAGCCACAGACTGCCGCACGTCGGGAAGCTCGCCAGATGCGCGAGGATCACGCTGATGCGGTCGGTTTCCGGCAGATTGATGAAGATCCCGCGAGCCCATTGGCGCGGGAAAATCAGCTCGGCGAAACGCTGGCCGCGCATCAGGCGCTCGGCACCGTCTTCTTCGGTGCAGACAAACTCGGCGCAGGCGCTGGCGGCTTTGGCCTTGGCATAACCGGCCACGTTCAGCCGCGCGGCGTGTTCGGAAATCTCGGAACAGACTTCGCCTTCGAAGCCCGGCCGGCAATGCATAAAGAGGGTGTTCATTCTTACTCCTGGGCAGATGGCGAGACATTCAACCACTGCGCGATGCCCAGACTTGCGTTGAAGCAAAGCCTGTCACGAAAACCGGCGCATGATAGCCGAGTTCGCAACGCCGGACTTGTCCATAGCGTCCGGTTATTAGCCTTAATGTCCAAACAGGGCTAGGTTAAGAACTCTGTCTGTCCCGCCAGTCCGTAGCCGTGCGGACCCAAAGGAGTCAATTCAATGCCGTCCCTCGATAGTCTGAAGACCCTTAAAACGCTGCAAATAGACGACAAGACCTACCATTATTTCAGCTTGCCGGAAGCCGCAAAGTCCTTGGGCGATCTCGACAAGCTGCCGATGTCACTCAAAGTGCTTCTGGAAAACCTGCTGCGCTGGGAGGACGAAAAAACCGTCACCGGCGCCGACCTCAAGGCCCTCGCCGCCTGGCTCAAAGAACGGCGCAGCGACCGGGAAATCCAGTACCGCCCCGCGCGCGTGTTGATGCAGGATTTCACCGGTGTGCCGGCGGTGGTCGATCTCGCGGCCATGCGCGCCGCCATGGCCAAGGCCGGCGGCGATCCGCAGCGAATCAATCCGCTGTCGCCGGTGGACCTGGTGATCGACCACTCGGTGATGGTCGACAAATTCGCCAGCAGCACCGCCTTCACCCAGAACGTCGACATCGAGATGCAGCGTAATGGCGAGCGTTACGCCTTTCTGCGCTGGGGCCAGAGTGCTTTTGACAACTTCAGCGTGGTGCCGCCGGGCACCGGCATCTGTCACCAGGTCAACCTGGAATACCTCGGCCGCACGGTATGGACCAAGGATGAGGACGGCCGCACCTATGCCTTCCCGGATACGCTGGTGGGCACTGACTCCCACACCACCATGATCAACGGCCTCGGCGTGCTCGGCTGGGGCGTGGGCGGCATCGAAGCGGAAGCGGCGATGCTCGGCCAACCGGTATCGATGCTGATCCCGGAAGTGATCGGTTTCAAACTCACCGGCAAGCTCAAGGAAGGCATCACCGCCACTGACTTGGTGCTGACCGTCACCCAGATGCTGCGCAAGAAAGGCGTGGTCGGCAAGTTCGTCGAGTTTTATGGCGACGGCCTCGCCGAGTTGCCGCTGGCGGATCGCGCAACGATCGCCAACATGGCCCCGGAATACGGCGCCACCTGCGGATTTTTCCCGGTGGACGAGGTGACACTGGAGTATCTGCGCCTTTCCGGTCGGCCCACCGCCGTGGTGAAACTGGTCGAGGCCTACTGCAAAACCCAGGGTCTGTGGCGTCTGCCCGGCCAGGAGCCGGTGTTCACTGACAGCCTGGCGCTGGACATGAGCAGCGTCGAAGCCAGCCTCGCCGGCCCCAAACGCCCACAGGACCGGGTGTCGCTGCCAAATGTCGCCCAAGCGTTCAYTGACTTCCTCGGCCTGCAAGTCAAGCCCGCCCGCCCCACCAGCAAGGAAGAAGGCCGCCTCGAAAGCGAAGGTGGCGGTGGCGTCGCGGTCGGCAATGCCGATCTCGTGAGCGAAGCGGACTACGAGTACGAGGGCCAGACGTATCGGCTGAAAAACGGTGCCGTGGTGATTGCCGCCATCACCTCSTGCACCAACACCTCCAACCCGAGCGTGATGATGGCTGCCGGGCTGGTGGCCAAAAAAGCCGTGGAGAAAGGCCTCAAACGCAAACCGTGGGTGAAGAGTTCTCTGGCGCCGGGCTCCAAAGTGGTTACCGACTACTACAAGGCCGCCGGCCTGACCCAATACCTCGATGAATTGGGCTTTTCTTTGGTCGGCTACGGCTGCACCACGTGTATCGGTAATTCCGGGCCGTTGCTGGAACCGATTGAAAAAGCCATCCAGAGCTCCGACCTGGCCGTCGCCTCAGTGCTCTCCGGCAACCGCAACTTCGAAGGTCGCGTGCACCCTCTGGTGAAAACCAACTGGCTGGCCTCCCCGCCGCTGGTCGTTGCCTATGCCTTGGCCGGCAGCGTGCGCATGGACATCAGCAGCGAGCCGCTGGGTGAAGGCAAGGATGGCAAACCGGTGTACCTGCGGGACATCTGGCCGAGCAGCAAGGAAATCGCCGACGCCGTGGCGCAGGTCGACACCGCGATGTTCCACAAGGAATACGCCGAGGTGTTTGCCGGAGACGCGCAGTGGCAAGCCATCGAAGTCCCGCAAGCGGCGACCTACGTCTGGCAGAAGGATTCCACCTACATCCAGCATCCGCCGTTCTTCGATGACATTTCCGGCCCCCTGCCGGTGATTCAGGACATCAGCGGTGCACGCATACTGGCGCTGCTCGGCGACTCGGTAACCACCGACCACATCTCCCCCGCCGGTAACATCAAGGCCGACAGCCCGGCCGGACGTTACCTGCGTGAACAAGGTGTGGAACCGCGAGACTTCAACTCTTATGGCTCACGTCGCGGCAACCATGAAGTGATGATGCGCGGCACGTTTGCCAACATCCGCATTCGCAACGAAATGCTTGGCGGCGAAGAAGGCGGCAATACGCTCTACATTCCGACCGGGGAGAAACTGGCGATCTACGATGCCGCCATGCGCTATCAAGCGGCGGGCATCCCGCTGGTGGTGATTGCGGGTCAGGAATACGGCACCGGTTCAAGCCGTGACTGGGCGGCCAAGGGCACCAACCTGCTGGGCGTCAAAGCGGTGATTGCCGAAAGCTTCGAGCGGATTCACCGTTCCAACCTGGTGGGCATGGGCGTACTGCCGCTGCAATTCAAGCTCGACCAGAACCGCAAGAGCCTGAACCTGACCGGCAAGGAGACACTTGATATTCAAGGGCTGACGGGCGTCGAGCTGACGCCGCGAATGAACCTGACGCTGGTGATCACCCGCGAGGACGGTAGCAGCGAGAAGGTGGAGGTGTTGTGCCGGATCGACACGTTGAACGAAGTGGAATACTTCAAGGCGGGAGGAATACTGCATTACGTGTTGCGGCAACTAATTGCTTCATAATGTCGCACTGACAAAAACACCGTCTTCGGACGGTGTTTTTGTTTGTGGGATTCTCGTCTCTATAATTCCGCGCCACTTGATGGGCGCTGCTCACAATGTTGTGCCCAGCCTCGCTCCCACAGTGGACCGAGTCACACTGCAAAATCCCGGAAACAAGGACTAAACATGATTGCTCTGCCATGGCTCTATCTGGCACTCATCTCCATCGGCTACGCACTGGCCCTGGTCTACAGCCACCTCGGCTGGCTGGCGGCCATTTCCGTCGGGTTGTTAGCGTTTGCCGGCTTTGCCGTTCGCCAACCACAAATCCAGGTCGGCCGCGTCCTGGGTCACGGCCTGTTCGTTTTCCTCGCGGTAGCGCTGGCCATGCACTGGCTTCCGGGTTTCTACAATGGTCGCGGTATCGGCCCGGAACGCTTCAGCRCGGATGCCGTGCCGTTTTCCATGTACCTGAATCTGGACAAACCACTGATTGGTTTCTGGCTGTTGCTGGTGTGCCCGTGGATTGTCGGTCGCCGCTCCCTGCGTCTTTCACTGTATGCCACCGCCGCGGCACTGACCTTGAGCGCGCTGGCCGCTCTTGGTGGTGCGCTGCTGCTGGGTATGATCAGTTGGGCACCGAAGTGGCCCGATCAAGCCTGGCTCTGGGTACTGAACAACCTGTTGCTGGTGACGCTGGTCGAGGAGGCGCTGTTTCGCGGTTACATTCAGGGTGGTTTGAGTCGCTGCCTGCAACACCTGCGCTATGGCGAACACCTCGCCTTGCTTGGCGCCACCTTGCTGTTCGGTCTGGCGCACTTCGGCGCTGGCTGGCAATGGGTGCTGCTGGCAAGCCTTGCCGGGGTCGGTTACGGGCTGGCGTACCGCTTCGGTGGGCTAGGGGCCGCCATCGCCACGCACTTTGGCTTGAACCTGCTGCACTTTGGCCTCTTTACCTACCCGATGCTGGCGGGTTGAGGATCAAGGAATGTGTGCCAGCGCTGAATATTGAAAAATAATTTCAATTTATTCCTGGCACTGCCGACACGCTGTCAAAGCCTTGCGGATTGAAAAAGCCATGCGTAATAACCAGCCCATTACACAACGCGAACGGACCTTTCCGGCTCAGCAACGGTTGATTTCCACGACCGATGCCAAAGGCGTGATCACCTACTGCAACGACGCTTTCGTCGAAATCAGCGGGTTTTCTCGTGAAGAGCTGATCCGTGCACCGCACAACCTGGTCCGTCACCCCGACGTTCCGCCTGCGGTCTTCGCGCACATGTGGGGCACACTGAAACAAGGCTTGCCATGGATGGGCATTGTCAAGAATCGCTGCAAGACCGGTGATCACTACTGGGTTAACGCCTATGTCACACCGGTGTTCGACGGCAATCAGGTGGTCGGTTACGAGTCGGTGCGGGTCAAACCCAGCGCCGAACAGATCCGCCGCGCCGAAGCGCTCTACCAACGCATCAATCAGGGCAAGTCGGCGATTCCTCAAACAGACAAGTGGCTGCCGGTGCTGCAGGACTGGTTACCGTTCATTCTGGTCAGCCAGCTGAGCTTCACGATCGGCGCCACACTCAACTCGCAGTGGGGTTTTGCGCTGGCCGCCGGGCTGTCCGTGCCGCTTGGCCTGCTGGGCTTGAGCTGGCAACAGCGTGGCCTCAAGCGCTTGCYGCGCCTGGCCGAGCAGACCACATCCGACCCGCTGATTGCGCAGATGTACACCGACAGCCGCGGCGCTCAAGCGCGCCTGGAAATGTCGATCCTCAGTCAGGAAGCCCGTCTGAAAACCTGCCTGACTCGCCTGCAAGACACCGCCGAGCACCTGAACGAGCAAGCTCGACAGTCCGACACCCTGGCGCACAAAAGCTCGACCGGCCTGGAACGTCAGCGCGTCGAGACCGAGCAAGTGGCGACCGCCGTCAACCAGATGGCCGCCACCACCCAGGAAGTCGCCAGCCACGTGCAACGCACCGCTGACGCGACCCAGGAAGCCAATCGCCTGACCGGTCGTGGCCGTGACATTGCCGGTGAAACCCGTGACGCAATCCAGCGCCTGTCGGTGGTGGTCGGTGAAACCGGCCTGACCGTGACCCAACTGGCCAAGGACAGCGACGAAATCGGTGGCGTGGTCGACGTGATCAAAGGCATTGCCGACCAGACCAACCTGCTGGCCTTGAACGCGGCCATCGAAGCGGCTCGCGCCGGCGAGATGGGCCGTGGTTTTGCGGTGGTTGCCGACGAAGTAAGGCAACTGGCGCAACGCACCAGCGAGTCGACCGGGCAGATCCACACCCTGATCGCCAAGCTCCAGCAAACCGCCAGCACCGCGGTGCAAACCATGGAAGCGGGTCACCGTCAGGCTGAAGAAGGCGTGGCACGGGTTCTGGAAGCCGACCAGGCACTGGTGGGTATCAGCGAAGCGGTGGCCAACATCACCGACATGACCACCCAAATCGCTGCCGCGACCGAAGAGCAAAGCGCAGTCGCCGAAGAGATCAGCCGCAACATCAGCACCATTGCGCAACTGGCTGACCAGACTTCGGAACAGGCACAGAACTCGGCGTTACTGAGTGAAGAGCTGACCAAAAC